>CAYSCB010000357.1:0-3244 GCA_964429335.1 uncultured Aquihabitans sp. | reverse complement strand
GCGTTCGGCGAGTTCGGCGGAGAATCCTCGGCGTTCATCGACCGGGCGTTCCGGGAACGGATCGTCGTCGTCGGCGTCGCGTTGCCCGGCACCACCGACGAAGCCCTCGACGAGTCGCTCGACGAGCTCGAGCTGCTCGTCGACACGGCGGGAGCCGACGTCGTCGGACGCGTCTCGCAACGACGCAGCGCCCCGGACCCGGCGACCTACGTCGGCAGCGGCAAGGCCGAGGAGATCCGTCAGGTCGCGGAGGCGACCGACTGCGACACGGTGGTCTTCGACGACGAGCTCACACCTGCCCAGCAGCGCAACCTCGAGAAGCTGCTCGGTCGGACCGCGATCGACCGGACCGCTGTCATCCTCGACATCTTCGGCCAGAACGCCCACAGCCAGGAGGGCAAGGCCCAGGTGCAGCTGGCGATGTTCCGGTACCGGCTCCCGAGGTTGCGGGGCAGGGGAGCGTCGCTGTCCCAGCAGGCCGGAGGCGTCGGCACCCGGCGCGGCCCCGGTGAGACGCAGCTGGAGATCGACCGACGTCGGATCACCCGTCAGGTGCACCGCCTCGAGTCCGACCTCCGACAGATCGCGCGGACCCGTGAGACCCAGCGGAAGTCCCGCCATCGCTCCGGCACACCGCACGTCGTCATCGTCGGCTACACCAACGCCGGCAAGTCGACGCTGCTCAACCGTCTGAGCGGCGCGGGCGTGCTGGTCGAGGACCGGCTGTTCGCCACCCTGGATGCCACCACGCGACGACTCCAGCTCCCGGGTGGGGAGTCGGTGCTGTTGACCGACACCGTCGGGTTCGTGCGGAAGCTGCCCCACCAGCTCGTCGAGGCGTTCCGCTCCACCCTCGACGTGGTCAACGACGCGGACCTGCTCGTCCACGTCGTCGACGGCTCGGCGGTTGACCCCGACGGCAACATCGACGCGGTGCACGAGGTGCTCCGCGAGATCGCCGTGGATCGTGCGGGAACCGATGGGGCCGCTGGGGTCGGGGACGCTCCCGAGCTGCTCGTGTTCAACAAGGCCGACCTGGGTCCGGGGGCGAGGCAGCTGGCCGATCGCCATCCCGGGTCGGTCTCCATCAGCGCGGTGACCGGCGAGGGCGTCGACGACCTCCTGCTGCGGATCGGCGACCGCCTCCGTGCCCGGATCCCGGTCGTCGAGCTGTTCGTCCCCTACGACCGTGGTGATGTGATCGCTGCCCTGCACCGCTCGGGTGAGGTGCTGGCCGAGACGGCGGAGTCCGGTGGCGTGCGGTTGTCCGCGCGGATCGTCCCCTCCGAAGCCGGACGCTTCGCTCCGTTCCGGATCGATTCCGACGTCGCCGGAGCGGGAAGGTGACGTCGACTCCCGTCGGAGGCATCCTGCTGCCTCCGTATCCCTACGACCGTCTCGGCGAGCTGGTCGAGACGGCGTCACGCCACGACGGCGGAGCGGTCGACCTCTCGATCGGCACGCCGTGTGATCCTCCCTCGCCGGCGGTGATCGAGGCGCTCGCCTCGTCGGGGACCGAGCGGGGCTACCCGCCGTCGGTCGGCACCGTCGAGCTCCGCGACGCCGTGTCGGCGTGGTTCGCACGGCGATTCGGTGTCGACGTCCCGGCCGCAGCGATCGGCGCGTGCATCGGCACGAAGGAGCTCGTCGCCGGCCTACCGCACTGGCTCCGGTTGCGCGACCCCTCGCGTGACACCGTGCTGTACCCGGCGGTCAGCTATCCGAGCTACGCGATGGGCGCGACGCTCGCCGGCTGCCGGGCGGTGGCGGTACCCGTCGATGACTGCTGGGCGCTCGACCTGTCGGCGATCGACGCCGACGATGCCGCCCGCGCGCTGTGCATCTGGACGAACACACCCGGCAACCCCGCTGGCGGTCTGGACGACCTCCTCGCCGTCGCCGACTGGGGTCGCAGCCACGACGTCGTCGTGTTCAGCGACGAGTGCTACGCCGAGTTCACCTGGGTCGGGACGCCTGTCGTCACCGGACAGGAACCAGGTCGGACCATCCTCGAAGCAGGCCCCGACGGTGTCGTCGCCGTGCACTCCCTGTCCAAGCGGTCCAACCTCGCCGGCATGCGCGTCGGCTGGTACGCCGGGGACGCCGCTCTCGTCGGCTTCCTCCAGGAGATCCGCAAGCACGCCGGGTTCATGGTGCCCGGTCCCGCTCAGGCCGCCGCCGTCGCTGCCCTTGCGGACCAGGCCGCGGTGGACCAGCAGCGGCGCGTGTACCGAGGTCGGCTCGAGCGCGTGGCGAGACTGCTGGGAGACATCGGCATCGACGCGCCGCTGCCCGACGGAGGCTTCTACCTGTGGGTGCCGGCACCCCACGGCGACGCGTGGGCGCTCGCACGGCGCCTCGCCGACGAGCTCGGCGTGATCGCCAGCCCCGGTGAGTTCTACGGCGAGGCCGCGGCCGACCACGTGCGGCTCGCGATGGTGCAGCCAGACAGGCTGATGGACCTGGTCGAACGACGTTGTCGGTCAGTCCTCGACAGCATCTGACCAGTCCAGCGACGACTGGCCGTCACGTCGGATCCGCGGTCGGAGCGCCGATGCGGAACATACTCTGGACGATCGAACGTCGGACACCCCGACGACGGACCGCGCGCACTCCAGGAGCTCCACCATGGCAGACGGACCCAAGCCACCGAAGGGCTGGTTGATCGCCGGCCTCGTCTTCCTCCTGCTCGCACTCGCCGGCTGCGGCGGAGGCGCGCTCGGATGTCGGTCGTTCGTGAGCGACCTGCAGGACGCCATCGACCAGGGCGGGCGGACCCCCGATGGCGAATCCTCGACGTTCACGGCGCCCGGACCGATCGGAGCGATCTTCGCGACGCGTGCCGACACCACCTGTGAGGGCACCGACGACAAGGGCACGTCGATGCAGATGAAGGAGCCTGACAACAACACCGAGGGCACGTTCACCAGCAACGGGGAGACCTTCAAGCTCAGCTACGTGTTCGACACCGTCGAGGGCCGCACCTACACCGTGACCTGCACCTCACCGTCGGGCGACGGGCAGTTCGTACTGATTCCGTTCCCCGGCTTCAGCAGCCTGTTCGCCGGGATCGGAGGCATCGCCGGCGGTGTCCTCGCGTTCGTGATCGCGGTGATCTGCCTGATCGTCGGACTCGTCAAGCGCTCCGGCTGGCGCAAGCGCAACCAGGGTCAGCCAGGTGTGGCGGGTGCAGGCGCAGCCGCTGCGCAGGCCGGCTATCCCTCCTACCAGGGCGGCTACGCCC
>CAYSCB010000356.1:0-3288 GCA_964429335.1 uncultured Aquihabitans sp. | reverse complement strand
GGCGGAGACCTGGTCCTGGCAGCGCGGCGTCTTTGCCGCGACCGCCGCCGCCATCGTCAGAGCGCTCGGCAGGTAGCCGGCGTCGCTGGCGTGGTGTTCGGACAGGACGATCGCGGCCGCACCGTTCTCGTCGGCCCACGCCGCCATGTCCAGCGCGGCCGCGTACCGCTCGGCGAAGGTGACCCCGGCGAAGTCCGGGTTCCTGAGATCGAATCGGACGAGGAAGATCGGTCGCGGCATGTCTCACCATGCCACGCTGCCGACCGGTCGACTCACGGTGGCGGGAGGCGGAGCATGGACGCGTCGAACCGGCGCAGCGCGGCGGTCTGCCCTGCGGTGGCGAGCAGGTTGCCGTCGGTGCTCCAGGCGTGGACCGCTCCGTGGCCGAACCCGCCGACGGCGAGGTGTGGGCGCAGGTCGAGCAGCACCCAGTCCGTCTCGATGGCTCGACCCACCCGGATCGTGTTGTCGAGGCTCGTCCCCAAGGCGACGACGCCGAGCGCGTCCGACACGGACAGCGGAACCAGGTCGGCCATGTAGGCGATGATCGCGGGGGTGGCTGGTCCGCCGTCGCAGCGTCGCACCCAGAGGCAGATGCGACCTGGTCCCGGGTCGGGATGGGAGTGGATCCGGGGCCTGCGGAACTCGAGCGCGTTGTGGAACCCGACCTCGGTGGGGATCCACGAAGGGTCCGCGTCGATGCCGAGCTGCTCCGTCAACGCTCGGAACGGTCCTTCCCATGCGTCGGCCTCATCCGGTGCGTCGACCTCGGGTGGCCGTTCGAAGAAGGCGCTTTCGAGGTCGTCGGTGAGGCGGCCCGTCGCCCCGAGCGACGCGAACATCACCTCGCCCAGATCGTCCGAACCGGTCACGCGGACCTGGCTCGCGCGACCCCCTTCCGCCAGCACCTCGGCAGCCACCGTGATCGTCGCGTCGGGCGGGGCGGTCGCCACGAACTGGGTGGTCATCCACAGCGGTGCCCGACCGGTGACGAGCTCGGCCACTGCGATCGACGCAGCGATCGCGGTGCCGCCGTAGAGGCGACCATCGAGGCGGGCCAGGTGGTCCCGTACCACGAAGCGGAAGCGCGTCGGATCGTCCTGCGCGACAAGACCCAGGAACTGGACATCGGACTGCATGGCCGTCACCGTAGGTTCTCCCGACACGACCCGACGACAGGACCCGACGACAGGACCCGAGGACGCTGCGCTCCGCGGCGTCTGCCGAGATGTCGGACAGGATCGCCTACGAGGCGTTGCGCAACAGCGCCATGTTCGCATCGGCCGGCAGCTCGGTCACCGGCTGTGCGATCTCATCGACGGTCGGACCGATCCGCTGTCCGACCGGTGCCAGCGCCTCGATGTCGAAGCCGTAGAGCCTCGCCGGGTTCTCGGTGAGCACCTTGCGGACATCGGCCGGATCCCAGTCGTGGAACACCTGTCGCAGCGCGATCGTCGAGAACGGCGACGTCGCCTCGTCGTGGGGGTAGTCGCTGCCCCACATGACGTGGTCGATGCCGGCGACGGACACCGCAGCGTCGAGGTCCGCCTTCAGCGGGAAGCTCAGCCCGAACCAGCAGTTCTGGCGGACGTAGTCCGAGGCGCTGCGGGGCAGGATGTGCTCCGGGGAGAACCGCAGCTCACCGATCTCACCGGTTCGACGGATCTGATCGAGGTGGCCGTCGAGGGTCGCCACGAGCTCCGGGAGCCAGCTCGCACCGGACTCGGCGAGCACGAACTTGAGGCCCGGGAAGCGCTCGAACGCGCCCGACAGGATCAGGAAGACCAGCGGGCGACGGCTGAAGTACGGGACCTCGGCGATCATCATCAACGCGGAGGAGGGCACCCGCTCGTACATCGGCGTCCCGGTGCCGCCGTGGACGTTGACCGGGACGTCGAGCTCCTCGCACACGGCCCACAGACGGTCGAAGTCGGGGTGGTTGAGCTGGTGGACCCAGTCGACGTCCGGCGGGACGTTCGGCAGCAGCGCGCCACCGGTGAGGCCGTGCTCCTTGATCCAGCGGACGTCGTCGATCGCGTCGTCGATGTCGTTGATGAAGATCTGACCGATGCCCTTGCGGCGCTCCGGCTGCTGCGCGCAGAAGTCGACGAGCCAGCGGTTGTGGGCGCGGATCCCCGCCAGGCGGTACTCGTAGTCCTTGGGGTCCTTCGGGGGCCGGGCGAACAGCACGAAGCTCGGGAAGAACGGCGGCACCGTGTTCGGGAAGATGACCTCGCCGGCGACGCCGTCCGCGTCCTGCTGGCGGGTCCGCATCTCATCGTCCCAGTTGCGGAGACGTCGCTCGTCACCCAGATCGCTGAACGGGTTCTTGTACTCGTTGCGCCAGGCGTCGAAGTCCTCCACGTAGCGCTCCTCGAGGTACTCGCGGTACATGGCGTGGCTCCCGCCGGCGTGGGTGTCGGCGGAGATGACGGTGTAGCGGTCGTCGGTCGTCATCGGATGTCCCCCTGTGGATCGGTCGGCTCGGCTGGGTGAGGTTGAGTTCTGAAACTATATTCTAGTTCTTGTTGCACCGCAACGTCCGTCGAGATGTACCCGGGTGGGGGTCCGTCACAGACCGCCGACGCGCACAGGGGTCACACGTTCGACAGACAGTGCCGTTCAGACCAGTTCCGGCGGGGCAGTCCCGGCCGACATCGAGCTCGGCCTTGGGAACCTGGAGCGGTTCGAGCCCATCACGGGGGTGGCGGCGCTGATCTTCGGGATGAGCTCGCCGCGCGGGGTGCCCGCTCCGGTCGCTCCCTCCAGGAGTACCTCCGGGCCTAGGTGATCGACCTGGCCGACCACCCCGACCCCGGCGTGCGCGCCCGACGGATGCTGGACCGCAAGGACCGCCGAGTCTAGACCTGCTGGCTGAACTGGATGCCGTGGCCCCGGTTGGACTCAACCACGAGCAGGTCCCGGCGGAACTGGCCCCGGCCCGCTTCTTCGAGGTGATGGCCACTCGGATCCTCGACAACTCTCCGATCAACTTCCATCAGCAGGCCCGCGAACGCCGCCGCCACCCCCAGGGTTCTTAGCGGAACCGGGTGCGGGCGACGCGCCGATCGTGCAACGCCTGCCGGGCCGCGGCCAACACCGCCTGGTCTGCCGGTGGGAACGTGCTGGCCGGCCACAACGCCTCGTCGACCAGCCGGGACGCGTCGGCCAGTTGACCGGCCGTGAGCAGCGCGTGCACGTGAGGCCGCAGCGCGAGTAGCCGACTCCTCCGCCGCTGCACCGGTTCCGGCGCCGGTCCGTCGCGGTACGTCACGGCCGCTGCGTCCG
>CAYSCB010000355.1:0-3311 GCA_964429335.1 uncultured Aquihabitans sp. | reverse complement strand
AGTCGAGCCCGGCCTGCACGCACTCGTGCAGGAACACGCTGTTGAGCACGTGACGGGCGGCGGGGGAGAGCCCGAAGCTGACGTTGGAGAGCCCGAGGGTGGTGTTGACACCCGGCAGCTCTGCCTTGATGCGACGGATCGCCTCGATCGTCGCGACGGCGTCGCCGCGGAGGTCGTCATCGCCGGTCGACAGCGGGAAGGTCAAGGCATCGAACACGAGGTCCTGCGGTTCGAGGCCGTAGCGCTCGACCGCGAGGTCGCGGATGCGGCGCGCGACCCGCATCTTCCACTCGACGTCACGGGCCTGGCCCTCCTCGTCGATCAGCAGGCAGATGACCGCGGCGCCGTAGGTCCGTGCGAGGCGCATCACGCGGTCGAAGCGCGATCCCTCCCCTTCGCCGTCCTCGAGGTTGGCCGAGTTGAGCATGGCCCGACCGCCGACCCACTGGAGGCCCGCCTCGATCACCGGCGGCTCGGTCGAGTCCAACACGAGCGGCACCGAGGACTGCGTCGCGAAGCGCTGCGCGACCTCGTCCATGTCCAGGGTGCCGTCGCGACCGACGTAGTCGACGCACACGTCGAGCACCGCCGAGCCCTCACGGACCTGGTCCTTGGCCATCTGGACGCAGGTGTCCCAGTCCCCGTCGAGCATCGCCTCGCGGAACTTCTTGGAGCCGTTCGCGTTGGTGCGCTCACCGATGAGGATCAGGTTGGTCGACGCCGACCCACCGTCGTCATCCGACGTGCTGCCGAGGGTTACAGGGGAGTAGATCGACGACAGGCCGTGCTCGAAGCGTGGGTTGCGCTGGGCGGGCGTCGCCTCGGCGACGGCGTCGACGAGCTGACGGATGTACTCGGGCGTGGTGCCGCAGCAGCCACCGACCACGTTGACGCCGAACTCCTCGACGAAGCGGCGCTGGTGGGTGACGAAGTCCTCGGCGGTCAGGTCGTAGTGCATGTGGCCGTCGACGACCGACGGCAGCCCGGCGTTGGGCAGCACCGAGATCGGGATCCGCGAGTGCTGGCTGAGGTGGCGGATGTGCTCGCCCATCTCCTCGGGGCCGGTGGCGCAGTTGATGCCGATCACGTCCGGGCGCATGGCGTCGAGTGCCACGAGCGCAGCACCGATCTCGGTGCCCGGCAGCATCCGTCCGGTCAGCTCGATCGTCACCTGCACCTGGATCGGGACGACCCTGCCCACCTCGGCCATCGCTGAGCGGCAGCCGTTCATGCCGGCCTTGATCCCGAGCAGGTCGAACTGCGTCTCGAGCAGCAGCAGATCGACACCACCCTCGAGCAGGCCGCGAGCCTGCTCCGCCACCTGGTCGCGCAGCTCCGCGTAGCGGACCTGGCCGAGTGACGCGAACCGGGTGCCGGGTCCGATGGAGCCGGCGACGAAGCGTGGCCTGTCAGTCGTCGAGTAGCGGTCGGCGACGCGTCGTGCGAGCTCGGCGGCCATCCGGTTGAGCTCGACGGTGCGTTCGGCGAGGCCGTACTCGCCGAGCGTCGCCCGCATCCCGCCGAAGGTGTCGGTCTCGATGACGTCGGCGCCCGCTTCCAGGTACTCGGAGTGCATCCGTTCGATCAGATCGGGACGCGTCTCGACGAGGATCTCCGGGCACCCTTCGAGCTCCGGGGTGCCGTAGTCCTCCATCGTGAGGTTCTGCTCCTGCAACCAGGTCCCCGCCGCTCCGTCGAAGACCACGACGCGTTCACCGATGGCCGCCAGGTAGGGGGAGTCGGAGGCGGTCGGGACGATCTCGGAAGCAGACATACGACCCCATGCTACGACGCACCGCTCGATACCCTTCATGCCCGTTCTGTTGTGCAGAACCAGAAGGATCCTTCTGGTTCTGCACAACAGAACGGGGAGGGGCGGGTGGGTAGGCTCCGGCCCGGATGGACATCTACACGCGACGCGGCGACGACGGGACGACGGGGCTGCTCTACGGCGGTCGTGTGCGCAAGGACGACGCTCGACCCGCCGCCTACGGCGCACTCGACGAGGCGCAGTCCGCGATCGGCGTCGCACGGGCGCATGCCGCGGCAGCGACCCCGGACGGCGCGCACGTCGCAGGTGCCGTCGACGAGTTGGCGGAGATCCTCATCGGCGTCGAACGTGACCTGTGGATCGCGATGTCGGAGCTCGCGACCGCGTCGGGGAACCGACACAAGCTGACCGAGGGCACCTCGCTCGTGACGGCTGGCATGGTGACCCGCCTGGAATCGCTGATCGACGACGTCATGTCTCGGTTCGAGGCACCCCGGGAGTTCGTCGTCCCCGGTGAGACCGTCGTCGCGGCGCACCTCGACGTGGCACGCTGCGTCGTCCGTCGCGCCGAGCGCGCCGCTCTCGCTGCCGCTGACGAGGGCTCGCACGTCGGTCCCTACCTCAACCGCCTCTCGGACCTGCTGTGGGCGCTCGCCCGCTGGCAGGAGGGCACCTCACGTGCGGCGAAGGCCGTCTGACCCGCCCGAACGAACCTGAGCAATCCCAGCCGCACCCGACCCGAACCGAACCACCTGGAGGTCCCATGTCCGAGCCGATCGACGTGAAGGTCGCGAAGGCGACGCCGACGGGTGCCACGGCGGTCGCCGTCACAGCGACGAGCGACCATCTCAACCGGGTGCCCGGCGTCCGCAAGGCAGCCCTCGACCGTCGTGGCTTCACCGGAGCGACCGGCACCTCCGCAGTGTTCGACGACGGCGATCGCGCCACCGTGGTCGTCGGGCTCGGCTCGTCGGAGTTGACCGGCGCTGCCCTCACCGACGCCCTCCGGCACGCCGCCGCAGCCTTCGTGCGCGCTGTGCCGAAGCACCGCCGGGTCGCGTTCGTGATGCCGGGCGGGACCGAGTCCGAACCGGTCGGAGCGGCGCAGGCGGTGACCGAGGGGCTGGTGCTGGGTGCCTACCGCTTCGACGACCTCCGCTCGCCCGACAAGGTGAAGCCGGGAATCGCTGCGGTCACCCTCGTGGTCGGTGATGACAACGCCGCTGTGCGTTCCGCCCGCGAGGGTGTGGCGCGGGGAGCCACGGTGGCCGCGGCGGTGAGCTTCGCCCGCGACCTCGTCAACACGCCGGGTGGAACCCTCACGGCTCCGGAGTTCGCCGACCGGTCGGCCGCCCGGGCGACCGCAGCGGGTCTGACAGCGGAGGTGCTCGATCTCGAGGCGATCACCGAGGCGCGCATCGGTGGGTTGGTGGCGGTGAACCAGGGCTCGTCGATCGAACCACGGCTCGTGAAGCTGACCTACGAACCGGCCGATTCCGGTGAGGACACGCCGACGGTCGCGCTCGTCGGCAAGGGGATC
>CAYSCB010000354.1:0-3316 GCA_964429335.1 uncultured Aquihabitans sp. | reverse complement strand
GGTCGCCGTAGGTGACCGACAGCCACTCGGCCAGCGCGACCGCGGCGTGCTTGGTCACCGAGTAGGGCGCGTCGCCGAGGTTCGTGAGGAGACCGGCGGCCGACGCGGTCACCAGGAGGTGGCCCTCACCGCCGGCGAGCCAGGTGCCGAGCAGCGCCCGGGCTGCGTACACGTGCGCCATGAGGTTGACGTGCCAGATCCGCTCCCAGGTCTCGTCGGGTGCCTCGACCCCCATGCCGGTCGCGATGCCGGCGTTGCTGCAGTAGAGGTCGACGGCGCCGTGCTCCAGGTGGGTCTCCGCCACGAGCGCTCCGACCTGTGCCTCGTCCGCGACATCGATCGCCCGGGCCACGACGCTCACCGATCCCGCGGCATGCACGCGGACCTGATCCGCGACGGCCGTGGCCGCGTCGCCGTCGAGGTCGGCGACGACGATGGTGCGCGGCGTCTCGGCGGCGAAGCGCCGACACATCGCGGCGCCGATGCCGCTGCCGCCTCCCGTCACGATGACCACGCGGTCGGTGAGCTCCATGAGCGTGACCCTACGCCCGACGATCCCTCCAGGCGCCCGGGCGGCGCTCGCCGCTGTTCGGCAGCCCGCGTGACGCCGGGGTAGAACGGACCCCAGATGACCGAAGGGACCGCTCCACGTGTTGCGGCTGCTGTGGTCCGGCGAGCAATCCGTCCGCTGCCAGGCCGGCACCACCAGCTCGACGGCGCCACGCCGTCGCACGTCCACGAGCGTCGTTGGTGGATCCTCGCGGTCCTCTGCCTGAGCCTGCTGCTGATCGTGGCGGGCAACTCCTCGCTGAACGTCGCGCTGCCCGACATCCAGAAGGCGCTGGACTCGAGTCCCAGCCAGCTCCAGTGGATGGTCGACATCTACAGCATGGTCTTCGCCGTGCTCCTGTTGCCCGCAGGCGCGCTCGCTGACCGCTTCGGTCGCAAGACGGCGTTGCAGATCGGGCTGGCCGTCTTCGCCGGGGCGTCGCTCGCGGCCACGTTCGCCACCGACACCTGGCAGCTGATCGTCCTGCGCGGCATCACCGGGATCGGTGCCGCGTTCATCATGCCCGGGACGCTGTCGATCCTCATGAACACCTTCGGTGACCTCCGGGAGCGGCAGAAGGCCATCGCCATCTGGGCGGGCTGCGCCGGGCTGGGTGGAGCGCTCGGTCCGGTCCTGACGGGGTTGATCCTGACGCGCTTCGCGTGGGGCGCCACGTTCTTCATCTCGGTCGTCATCGCTGTTGTGGCCCTCGTTGCCGGCGCGTCGCTGCTGCCGAACTCCTCGGATCCCCACGACGCGGTCCTCGACCCCGTCGGCGTGGTCCTGGCGGTGCTCGCGATCGGGAGCCTCCTCTACGGGATCATCGAAGGTCCCGACATGGGGTGGACCTCAGCCACAACGATCGTGGTCATCGCTTCTGGACTCGTGCTGCTGGTGGGGTTCGTCGCCTGGGAGCTGCACAGCCCGCACCCGATGCTCGACGTGCATCTGTTCCGGGTCCGGGCGTTCTCGGTCGGCTCGACCACC
Source organism: uncultured Aquihabitans sp. (assembly GCA_964429335.1). GTDB lineage: Bacteria > Actinomycetota > Acidimicrobiia > Acidimicrobiales > Microtrichaceae > Dermatobacter. The sequence continues at coordinate 1,779 of CAYSCB010000354.1, read as the reverse complement.
ATCACCCTGCAGTACTTCGCGATGTACGGGCTGTACTTCGCTGTCGCCCAGTACCTGCAGATCTCCCACGGCTACAGCCCGCTGCAGGCAGCCCTGGCGGCGCTGCCGATCGGTGTGCTCGGCATGATCGGCTCACCGACGAGTGCCGTGCTCGTCCGCCGCTACGGACACCGGCGGGTGGTCGGCTCCGGCCTGATGCTCTCGGCGCTCGGCCTGTTCATCATGGGATGGGTCACCCCGACGACCAGCTACGCCGTGCTCTTCGTCGGGTTCGTCCTGATGGGGTTCGGCAACGGCCAGACGACCGCCCCGTCGACGACGCTGATCATGTCGTCGGTGCCGCGGGCGAAGTCCGGCGTCGGCTCCGCGGTCAACGACCTGTCCCGCGAGCTCGGCGGCGCGCTCGGCATCGCAGTGCTCGGCAGCGTCATGTCGACGGTGTACCGGGCCAACGTCGCCGCCAACGCCGGATCCGCCGCGGCGAGTTCCGGCAGCACCGTCGAAACCACGCTGCGGGCCGCTGCCGCTGCTGGCATGGACACACCGGCGGGCCAGGCCTTGCACCACGCCGCGCAGGTGTCCTTCGCCGAGGGCTTCGGCGTCGCGATGATCCTCGGCGCCTGCGTGCTCGTCGCCACCTCGATCCTCGTGTGGGCACGGGCCATCTCGGTCAACCCTCACGCGGCGACCGCACCCTCCCGGCCGTCGGTGGCTGCCGGCGACTGACGCTGCCTGTCAGGTCCGTGCTGCTTGGGACGTCCGTCTCAGTCGGTCACGGCGTCGATGGTCGCCTCGATCGTGGCGACGCGATCCTCGCCCCACGGCAGCGGCATGATCACCGGCACGTCGACGCCGGCGTCGCGGTACGCCTGCACCGCTGCGCTGACCGTCGCGGCGTCACCGCAGATGTCGATGGCATCGACCATCCGGTCCGACACCGCCGCGACCGCCGCGTCACGGTCACCCGCGGCGTGTGCGGCGCGCACGGCTGCCACCTCGTTGGCGAAGCCCGCACGTTCGAACGCCCGGGCGTACGCGTCGACGACCGCGTAGGAGAAGAGGTCCCTGCGTCCGGCGGGCCGTGCGGCCTCGGTGTCGCAGACCCCGACGTGGATATACGCGTACACGGTGCAGGTGCCGGGTGGGCGACCCGCAGCGGCCTCACCCGTGCGGACCTGTTCGATGCACCAACCCACGGCGTCCGCCGGCAGGTAGTTGAGCAGGACGCCGTCGGCGAGCTCGCCGGCGAGACGCAGCATGTGTTCGTTCAGGGCGCCGAGCACCACCTTCGGTCGTCGCTCTCCGAGGCGCACACCGAGACGGAACCTCGACGCACAGTAGAAGTCGCCGTCGACGGAGACGGGTTCGCCCGAGAGACAGAGCTTCGTGAGCTCGAGGTACTCCCGAACCTGGGCCAGCGGACGTGGTCCGTACTCCGCGCCGTGCCACCGGCCGACGACGACCGGCGACGAGATGCCGACACCGAGGAGCACGTCGCTTTCGGGGGCCAGGGCCTGCAGCGTCGCGGCACCCATCGCGGCGAGCATCGGGGTGCGCAGCTGCAGGGCGAGCACCCCGGTTCCGAGGTCGAGGCCGCCGACCGACGCGGCGACGGCGCCGAGCGTGGCGAACGCCTCGGGTCCGACGGTCTCAGCTGTCCAGAACGAGGCGAACCCGGCATCCCGTGCCGCTGCGGCCATGGTCAGGCCCACGTCGAGACCGAGGCTCTGGAAGCTGGCGAAGGTGAGGCCCAGGGTCGGTCGGGTCGTCGACGTGTCG
>CAYSCB010000353.1:0-3332 GCA_964429335.1 uncultured Aquihabitans sp. | reverse complement strand
TGATGCGCATAGTTGACGACCAGATTGGCAGCCCCACCTGGGCCAGGATGTTGGCGCAGGCGAGCGCGCAGGTCATCATCCAGGGCGGTACAAGTATTTTGGACTACCTGCGTCAGCACCGTGGCTTATACCATTTGGCTGGCGCGGGCGCAGCCACCCGCTATGAATGGGCCAGATCGGTTATTGAGTTTGACCCTCATAAAGAGGAACAGGTAGTGAAGCAAATCCTACCAGCCAAGAGCGCTGATTTCCCCGCTATTGCCCGACGCCCGGTAAACTCAGCACTGAATTGCGACAGGTTCGAGAAAACCTTTAACATCCACCTGCCTGATTGGAAGAGCAGTATCAGGCTGATGATGGGGTAGATTGGACCGACGTTCGCGGTAAGCCAACCCCCTGTAGAAAACCCTGCGTGAGAAAAGAGCGAGAAGCGTATGATCGGCATAGTCACAGTCAACTGGCGAGGTTTTGAGATCACCAGTGAATTAATGGGCCAGGTGATGGCCAGTGAATTTACTGATTTGCGATTGGTGGTGGTGAATAACTCATTTGAAGAGAAGGGGAAGTTTGATGCCAACCCGGTGAACGATACGCGCATCACGGTTTTCCATTCTGAGGTTAACAAAGGCTTTTCAGGCGGAGTGAATATGGGGCTGCGCGAACTCATGAAAGACGAGCGTATCACTCATATCATCATTATGAACAATGATGTTGAGTTGAGGTCAGATTTTATTAACAGTATGTTGCAGCAGGCAAAAGGCAATAACAGTATCTATTCTCCATTGATCTACTTTCGAGACACTCATCTTATCTACAACACCGGCGGAAAAGTTCATCTCTGGCTTGGGGGAACAGTCAATCTCAATAACCATGTCCCTGATTATCAGCTCAAAAAGGTCAAGCCAGATTATTTCTCCGGTTGTGTACTGTTTATTCCGCGGCAGGTGCTGGAGAAGGTTGGCTTATTCGATGAAGCATTCGGCACTTACTATGAAGATGTTGATTTTTGCTACAGGGCGAAAGAAAAGGGTTGTGAACTCGAGATGATCTGGTCGGTTACGGTGAGGCATTACCATTCCTATTCAACCAAAGGCGAAAACGTTTATAAAATCTATCTGATCAACCGCAACCAAATTTTATTTGCGCGCAAGCATCTTAAACCACTCCCCCGAACAGTGTTCATTGCTGCGGCAGTAGTGCGTGGGTTTTTAATGAATTTAAAGCCAAAGCGATTTCAACATTATTGGCGTGGCATTCAGGAAGGCTTTTCCGTCAGCCTGGAGGGTTCAAACCTGTAACATTGTTCAACTATTAAGGAGCGGTCAGGGCGAGCTCTTCTGTTTTGTCCAGGCTTTCCACTGAGAGGGTAGCAGGAGGGTCGTTTTGTTGGAGCGCCTTCTTGAGTGGCACGATATTGAATATCGCCATGAGCATCAAGCCGATAATGACCGGGTATTTATTACTGATCAAGAAAAATGTCGGGGAGAATATTTCGTAGGATCTTCCAATGAGAAACATAAAACCAAAAAGAATCAACAGCTGCAGGTAATCTGCCAGCTTTGCCTGGCGGGTGATTTTGAAAAGGATGAGCGAAAATAGCATTAATAAAACAGGGCTGAGAATGACCAGTTTGTAATCATGGCTGACCGTAGGCACAACACACATTAAAGGAATCGTAGCCATTAACAGGTACCCGTAGCGCGTTCCGTTTTTTAAATGCTTGACAATCAAGTAACAGGTAATCCCCCAAAGAAGAATAGGGGTAAAAGTTAACCCGATTCTCCATAAATCTATATTTAGAATGTGATTCGGAAAATTTTTTAAAAGAACCTGGGAGTACCCGTACCCGGAATGGTTGTACGTTCCCAACGCAGGGTTTTGCGTGTACGGGATGATCAATGCGAAAAACTTCAGCCCGTTTTTAAATCCAAGCGAAAACAGCATCAAGGTGTTGATCACGACGGCGGGGATGATCACTTTCTTCCGGTGGAAAATAAACAGGGCGATGAACAAGGCCGCGGGATATAGTTTTAAATGCGCAGCAATCGAAAGCAGAATGACCTGTCCCCAAATGGCCTCTGGTTTTTTTAGCAGCAAATAGATGGAGGCAATCGCAAAAAGAATGGCAATGGCATCGTAATTCCCTCTCTCCACGCTAAAGATAAAGGGATAACCCGATAACGTGAACCAGCAAAAAGCCGCGACAAGGACGAGGGACACAAGCCAGGTGGCACTGGTTCCTAAACCAAGCCGATTGAGCAGGAGGTCTTTCACCATTAGACCGGCCAAGACCAGCGAGACGATGTTAGAGAAAAACAAAAGGAAGACGATGATGATGTAAGCCTTGTTTTCATTGAACAACTGCAGAGGAGTAAAAAACACGTTGGTGAATGGCGGGTAAGCGAGATAATATTCCCCGGCGCCTAAATATGTTTTCGGAGGTTGGTAGATGCCGTTTCGGAAGTCCACTCCAACAGGAGAGAAATAGTTAAAGTAAATGAAGCTTTCAAAGTTCAGCTTGTCCATATGGATCATGGAGTAAATATTGTTCAAAAAAGAGATCAATACCACTCCGATGACGAGTATGAATAAAGTACGATACAACCTTTGAGAAGGGGCTGCTTTCTCTTTGAATCGCTTGAAGAATGGGAGCGGGCTTTTAACTCGCGCAAGGGCAAAAAAATAAATCACCGTCAATACGATCGTGTAAACAGAAAACAAAGAAATCTTGATGAGAGAGTTTCTGCCGGAAAAATTTTTTCCCGTCAATAGCAGAACAGTAAAATAATTACGAAAAACATAGGACGTGGCCATTGCCAGGAAGATCGATAGAATCGCCCGACAGATAGTAAACCAGTGGCTAATAATCGACTTGAAAAACTTCATTGTCTCTCCTTAAGAGTATATGATGTCGGTTCTTCCGGAAAAAATATCCAGCAGGAAAGGACGATTAGATTATATACAAGAAAGTATCATGGACGGTTGGTTTTTAGCGTTTTTTTCCCACGTAGATATGCCGAAAGAACATTAAATACGAAAAGCCTGAATTGTCTCAATTACCCGGTCGAGATCTGCTTTTTCCAGCGAATAATAAAAAGGCAGCCTTACCAGCCGGTCACTCAAATCTTCTGTACGCGGACATTGCCCCGGTTTTCCTCCGAACTTTAATCCCATCTCTGATAAGTGAAGGGGAAGATAATGGAAAACACTCAAAATATTCGCCGCCTTGAGATGTGCGATAAATTCCTGTCGTTTCTCTAATGAGGGCAGCAGCAGATAGTACATATGGTAGGCTTGATCGCAGTATTCGGGGATCACCGGCTGGCGGACAT
>CAYSCB010000352.1:0-3345 GCA_964429335.1 uncultured Aquihabitans sp. | reverse complement strand
CGTGAGGGAGGACTCCGATCGACGGCACGGTTGAGAAGGACTTCGAGCGGGTCGCCTGGGTGTTCCGTCGACAACTCCAGCGGACGAGCCCCGGGTATCGGACACGGTTGCAATGTGCTTCAGCACCACCAAGGGCGTCATCTCCACGGCACCTGCACGTGCTGGCCGACCGCGACCTGGTCGACTACGACGCGCCCGTCGCGTGCTACTGGCCCGAGTTCGCCGTCAACGGCAAGGAGCACGTCACCGTCCGTCATGTCCTCACCCATTCGGCCGGGCTGCACCGGCTCCGCTCCACGATCGGGCTGGCCGAGCACATGCTGGACTGGGAGCACATGACAGCGGCGTTCGCCGCGGCGCCGGCCGCCTATGAGCCGGGGACCCGCCACGGCTACCACGCGCTCACCTACGGCTGGTTGGTCGGGGAGTCGGAGCGGACGGCGCGGCTCATATCCGAACGTCAACGGACCGGTGCCGACCTGGTGCTGGTCGCTCCGATGGACTGGCGCCTGGGTTACCACCGGTCATCACCGCGTGCGGGACGGTGCCGCAGGGCTTCGGCCACTTCGGCTTCGGCGGATCCGGCGGGTGGGCGGACCCCGAACGCGACCTGGCGGTCGCCATGGTGTGCAGTCGGGGGACAGGGACGTCGATCGGCGATGCCCGGATGCTGACCCTCGGCGCGGCGGCGGTGCACTGCGCCGATCGTCGTCGCCGAACCGCTGCTGACCGGACGGCATGAGGCGGGGGGCGGAGTTCCGCCCATCGGAACCTGGCGAGCAGACGGCACGCCCGCTCGACAGTCGCATCGTCCTGAGGGTGACGCTGGTGGTGCTTGCTCTGCCGTTCCTCGCGACGTTCGTGGCCCTGGTCGCGGCCCGGGACGCCGCACCGTTGAACCACGACGTAGCTCTCATCGAGCTCCCCACCGGTGATGTCCTCGGCGGTGATCTGCCGCTGGTCGGTTCCTACGAGCGATTCGGGGGCAACCAGCCCGGACCGTGGCTCTTCTGGATCCTGGCCGTCCCATCGCTCGTCGGTCCGATCGGTATCGGGGTCGCCACCCTGACCATCGGCTACGGGGCCATCGCCGGGATGTTGCGTGGGGCGCGTCCGTCGTGGCCCTGGTGCTCGCCGGCCGACGCGCCCGGTCGGTGGAGGTGGTGACCGGCGATGAGGAGGCGCCTGCTGACCACCTCGGGGACTCGCGGGCGCCGTGGTGGCTGCACGCCTCCGTCGCAGCGAGCCTCGTCCTGCGACACCGACCCGAGAGATGGAGCGCCAGGATCGCCGTGGTGCCGGCGGCAGTGGTCGTGGTCATCAGCATCGCGACGGCCGTCCTGGGACTGCGGGCGGATCTGCGGCCCGGGCCCCTTCCGGCTGCCGTCGGGGAGCTAGCGGACGGCGTTCCGAAGGTCGCGTCTCCAGCGGTTGGTCCACTCCTGATCACGAGCGGTGCCGTCGTCAAGCAGGTGTTCGACGCGAGGGACTTCGGCGTCGCCGAACTGGCGGCCTCGCTCGAGCGCGACGGCTATCGGACCGTTGTGGGCTCCGACCGGGCGAACATGTTCGGCGATCGACGGGCACGACCGGCGATACGACCGGCGAGCTGCGGATCGAGTCCGGTGACAGCGTTCCCGACGGATCCGGCTGGAGGCTCGTCCGCCGGGTGGATCCGCTCGACGCTCGGGAACGCCGGCGTCGTGATGAGCTGGACCGTGCCATCAAGGCGATGGCGGGCGATGCACAGGGCGCGGCGCTGCTGCTCGAGGCTGCCGGTGACCCCCGGCTCGCCGCGCTGTTGCAGGAGTCGGGGGGGTGTCCCTGTCTTGTTGTCAAGCGGCTTGGGGGAGATTTTCGTGGCTCGGTTGCTGGTAGGGGGTGGCGGTCTTGAGCATGGCGAGGATGATGTCGCAGCGTTTGCGGGCGAGGCAGATGATGGTGGCGTTGTGCTTCTTCCCCTCGGCTCGCTTGCGTTGGTAGTACGCCTTCGCAGCCGGGTCATGTTGGGCGGCGACGAACGCTGCGAGGAACATGGCGTTCTTGAGTCGATGGTTCCCAGACCTCGATTGCGACGACGAGTTGATGCTCCGGCCGGAGCGGCGGTCGACGGGTGCGAGGCCGGCGTAGGCGGCGAGTCGGCCGCCGTCAGCGAAGCGGTTGGGGTCGCCGATCTCGGCGAGGGTTCGCGCACCGGTCCTGGGCCCGAACCCGCACAGGGTCACCAGGACCATGCCGAGAGGGTGCGACATGAACACCGTCTCGATCTCGGTAGCGAGCAGGTCTCGACGCGCGATGACCCGGTCGAGGTCCGAACACAGATCGGCGATCACACGGCCCCACGCGGTTTCGCCGGGCAGTGTGACGCTCTGGGCGTCGAGCGCCGACCAGATCTCCTCGGTGGCCTTCGACGCGAGCCGAGGGGATTGCTTTGCGATCCGGGCCCGGATTCGTGCTTGCCCGGCGGCCTTCAACGCCGTCGGGGTCGGCCATTTCGCGAGAGCGTCGCGGATGCCGGCGTGGCCGAGCCTCGACCCGATCGCCCGCTCCAACGCTGGAGAGATGGCGGTGAGGGCGTCACGGCACCGGTTGATGGTGCGGGTCGCGTCGGTCGCCAGGTCGACGTCGCGACCGTTGAGGATGCGGAGCTCGACCAACAAGTCGTCGGTAACTTGGAGCCACGTGAGCCGATCCGCGTTGCGGCGTGCGAAGTCCGCGAGGACCCACGCGTCGATGGGGTCAGTCTTCGCGGAACCGGCGTACAGATCAGCGGCGCGGCGCATCTGCAGGCCGGTCACGTAGGCAACGGGGACGTCGTGGGTGGCGGCGAGACTCAACAACAATTGGGCGCCCGACGCTGGCTGGTCCACCACGAACACGACGCGGGCGCCGTGGGCACGCGCGTCGTCGATCAGCCCGACGATCGTTGCCTCGTCGTTGAGGACCGGGCGTTTGAAGAGTTCGGTGCCGTCGCGGCTGATCGCTTGGGCGTAGTGGTCTTGTTTGGCCATATCGATCCCGACGAACACGTCGACCTCGGTCACCACCGGTGGGGCCATGTCTCACCTCCTGGAGCTGGATGGATTCGCAGGGAGCTCGCGGGCGAGGTCGCCGTCAACCACCTTACGAATCAGCCCCGCTCGGGCATGTCCCTGTCAGAGGTCAACCGCGCCCAACACCACGGGTGGCAACACCCCCCAGGCCATCTTCGTGACAGGGGCAGAAAGCCCTGCCCGTGCTGTCGAGCAACCCAAGCCGAGAGTCTTGCTCACGGCCTACAAGGAAGGTAAGGGGAAGCGGTGACCGGGCCCCGGTGGAACGCGCTGGGAGGCGTCCCCCGACGCG
>CAYSCB010000351.1:0-3361 GCA_964429335.1 uncultured Aquihabitans sp. | reverse complement strand
CCCGCAACGAGACGCTGCGCAAGGTGCTCAAGTACAAGCTGCGCGAGGAGTACGCGCAGGTCCCCTGGCCCTGAGCGGCCGGGAGCGGGAAGTACTGGCCCTGAGAGCCCAGCCCGAGTGCTGGGTCCTCAACCTGAACCGGTGACCCAGCGAGCCGTCGCAGCGGCGATCGCCGCGGCCATCCGCTGCTGCGAGGAGGGTGATGACATCGCCGCCAGGTCCGAGGCGTTTCGCATGTTTCCGCACTCGATCATCACCGCAGGGACCTCCGCACGGTTCAGGGTGCCGAGGTCCGAGCGCTGGATCAGACCGTTACGACCCGCGTAGGTCGACGGCGTGAACCCTGCGGCGACGAGCTCGTCCCGGACGACCGCCGCCAGCGCCGCTGACGCTTCAGCGTCAGCGGCCGAGACCGCCTTGCCGGGCGCCGGGTAGATCACGTGGAAGCCGTGGCCGCCGGCGGCCGCACCATCACCGTGGATCGAGACGAGCGCAGCGGCGTGGTTGGACACCGCGACCTGGCCACGCGCGTCGATGCACGGGCCCCAACCGTCGTTGTCCGACCTGGTCATCACCACACCGAGCCCTCGACGGTCCAGGTCGTTGCGCAGCGCCCCGGAGAGCTGCCATGTGAATGCCGCCTCGGTGAGCCCCTGGCCGGCGGTTCCGGTGGTGCTGCACGCCTTCAGAAACCCTCCGGCGTCGACCATCCGGTTGATCTCCGCCATGTGTCGGGAGTTCTGACCGTTGTGGCCCGGGTCGACGACGATGACCTTTCGGGTGAGGCGAGCTCCGGTTCCCGGAGAAGTCGAGGGAGCAGCGGTCGAGGGAACAGCGGTCGAGTCAGGGGCCGTCGAGGATGGGGCTGAGGATGTTGCGGCCGGCGTGGATGTGTCGGCGGACGGAGTTGTCGTCGACGACGAAGCGGCCCTCACGCTCCTCGCCTCATGGCCCTCCGACGGGCTCCGATCACCGCTGCATCCGACGGTCACCAGGAGGAGCCATGTCAGGACGATCGCGACGACAACGACGACAGCACGGATCCGGGACATCGAGGTCAACGCTATGGCGAGCCGGGACCCGGCGTGTCGCCCCGGCCTGCCTCATGACGTCGGCACTGTCACAGCGCGCCCGTATCCTCCTGATCGTGCCCACGCAGCAGACCCACCACGAACCGTTGACGGTCGATCCCGCTCGGGCCGACGAGTGGGCCTCGACCATGTCGGGGCACCGCGCCGGAGCGACCGGCGACCGCGCCACAGGTTCCACACCCGTGCGGTGGGCGCACGCCGACCGACCGACGACCGTGGATCCGGGCGGCGTTCGCCGTCGACGTGTCACCTGGGAGGACCACGAGGACCTGTTCCTCGCTGCTGGCGCCACACGTGCCGAGGGCGCCGGGAACCGTGCTCACGAGGAGGAGCCGGACGAGTGGCGAACCTGCTTCGAACGGGATCGTGACCGGATCCTCCACGGCACCGCGTTCCGTCGACTCGCCGGCAAGACCCAGGTGTTCGTCTTCCCCGACGACCACCAGCGGACGCGCATGACCCACGCGTTGGAGGTCGCTCAGGTCGCGGTCGCGATCAGCCGGGCGGTCGGGTTGAACGTCGCGTTGACCGAGGCGATCGCACTCGGCCACGACTGCGGCCACGGTCCGGGCGGCCACGCCTCCGAGGACGCCTTCGGCCCCTACGTCGACGGCGGCTACGACCACGCAGTCTGGGGAGCGGATGTGGTGCTCGAACCGCTCAACCTGTGCGGCGAGACGCTCGACGGGATCCGCAACCACTCGTGGTCCCGACCCGCTCCTGGCACTCCCGAGGGCGAGGTCGTTTCGTGGGCGGATCGGATCGCCTACGTCTGCCACGACTTCGAAGACGCTGTCCACGCCGGGATCACCTCGGCGGACCTCCTCCCGCCGGTGGTCGTCGAACGCTGCGGGACGCGCCACAGCAGCCAGCTCGGCGCCCTCATCGCCGGTGTCATCGGAGGCGTTGCAGGAACCGGTCACGTGTGCATGACCGAGGAGATGGCCGAAGCGCTCGCGGAGTTCCGGCAGTTCAACTACGACCGCATCTACATGCGCCCGGCATCGGTCGAGCAGTCGGTGTCGGTCATCGGCGTGCTGCGGGCGCTCGTCGAGTACCACGCCGAGCAGGTCGACGGGGCAGAACCTGGTAGCAACGAGGCGTTCCGTCAGGCGGTCACCTATGTCGGCGGGATGACCGACCGGTTCGCGTTCGACCAGGCCCGGGACCTGCTCGGGTGGCGGAGCGACGACCTGCCTGTCGGGATCGGCTGAGGCCGACCCCGGTTCAGTCCGACAGCGGCACCACGTTGACGAGCTTGCGGTTCCGACGGGAGCCGAACTTGACCGTGCCGTCCGCGAGCGCGAACAGCGTGTCGTCGCCGCCGATGCCGACGTTCTCACCCGGATGGATCCGTGTTCCACGTTGGCGGACGATGATCGATCCGGCGGTCACGACGCCGCCGTCGTACACCTTCACGCCGAGGCGCTGTGCGTTGGAGTCACGGCCGTTGCGGGTCGAGCCGCCACCCTTGGTCTTGGACATCGGAGTCTGTCTCCTGCTTCGTCGGCGTCGTCGGAGCCCGGACGACGGCGTTCAGCCGGCGGAGATGCCGGTGATCTCGATCGTGTCGTAGCTCTGGCGGTGACCCCAGCGCTTCCGCTCGTTCGCCTTGTTCTTGTAGGTGAAGGCCTCGATCTTCGGGCCCTTGGTCGGCCCGACGACTCGTGCCGACACCGTGGCACCGGAGAGCTGTGCGGGTGTGGCGAGGACGCTGTCACCGTCGACGAGCATCACCGGGCGGAGCTGGACGTCATCGCCGGGCTCGCCGAGGCGTTCGACGGCCAGGCGTTGGCCCTCCTCCACTCGGTACTGCTTGCCACCGGTCTTCACGACTGCATACATACGGCTCGCCAGCTTAGGGGACGGGCCGGGGTGTGCGGAAGTCGATCACCGCACCAGCTCCTCGGGCAGCAGCAGCCCACGGCCGTCGCAGTGGTCGCAGCGCTGTGCGAGCGACTCGAGCAGACCTTCGCCGATGCGCTTGCGGGTCATCTCGACGAGCCCGAGCTCGGAGATGTTGAAGACCTGGGTGCGCGTCTTGTCGCGGGACAGCGCCTCGCGGAACGCCTTGACGACCTTGTCCCGGTTCTCCTTGATCTCCATGTCGACGAAGTCGATGACGATGATCCCTCCGATGTCGCGGAGTCGGAGCTGCCGCGCGATCTCCTCGGCGGCCTCCAGGTTGTTGCGGAACACGGTCTCCTCGAGCGAGGACGAGCCGACGTTGCGCCCGGTGTTCACGTCGATCACCGTGAGCGCCTCGGTGT
>CAYSCB010000350.1:0-3363 GCA_964429335.1 uncultured Aquihabitans sp. | reverse complement strand
CTGTCACCACGAGCCTCCACCACCGCCCCCGCCGCCGGAGTCACCGCCGAACCCGCCGCCGCCGAAGCTGCCGGATCCCGACGATGCCTGCGACGCCGCGTAGCTGGCGCTCGCCGAGCTGATCGCCGCGTCGAAGGACTGCGACACCGACGACGCGAACGACGTCCCCATGTGACCGGTTCCGGTCCAGTAGATCCACGGCACCTCGGGGACCGCGACCCCCTGCGCCTCGTACCGGCGCGCCCACGCATCGGCCGAGCCGAACACCAGCGCCCACGCCAGGTAGCGCGGATACCAGTCCATGTGCGCTGCGGCGTCGAAGCGCGACTCGGAGGAGTCGGTCGTGAGGAAGCGGGCGAACCCGCCCGTCCGGGACCAGAGATCCCGGCCCTCCCGGGTTCGCTTCGTCCGGGTCGTGGGGTCACCCGACACGGTCGCCACGACGAACGCGAACGCTGCCAGGCCGAAGAAGGCCGGCCACCCGAACCAGATGCCGTCGCCGCTCATGAGGCGCATGAAGGCCAAGGCCACCACGCCAGCAACAGCCAGCCAGCCGAGCAGGTTGCCGACGATGCCCGCCGCCGACGGCGTCAGGTACGTCGCTCCCTGGACGTGCACCATCTGCTTGAGCGTGGCGCGGGCGGTTGCGATCTTCTCACCGGAGGTCGCGGAGGAGGTGACGAGGAACGAGTCGCCGGCGAACGTGAGGCCGAGACCGGTCAGCACCGCACGCTCCATGTCGCCGATCTGGGCGGCGGCCGGGTCGACGAGCAGGTTCACGCTCCAGGCGTCGTCGTTGCCGTCCAGGCGGACCACACCGGCCGCACCGAGGTCGTACAGGGTCGCCTGGAGCGCGTCGTCGGAGTCGACCTCGTCGAGCACACGGGCACCGAGCGCGGGTGAGATCCCCTCGGGTGGTTCGAACAGCACGGGGAACCCGGGCGCACGCTCGCGGGTGGTCTTGATGAACCACGCTCCCAGCGCCGCGCCGATGATCGCCAATCCGATCGAGTAGACGAGATCGGGATTGCGCGGATCCGCCGGCGGCTCGGGCAACGCTCCCTTCGGGAAGGTGGCACGGACCGTGACCGGCGTGTGAGGTGCGAGATGGCCCGTCTGCACCGTCAGCTTCCGCTCCGACAGGTTCGCCGTGCACGGCGTGTCGGTGGCCATGACGCACTCGGCCTTCGTGACCTCCGCCGGAAGCGTCGCGGTGATCGACGCCGAATCCATCTCCATCTGCCAGCCGGATCCGACGACGTTCCACCACCAGCGGACGGTGCCGTCAGGTCCCCGCTCCAACGCGTCGGTCGTCGTCGAGGTGATCACGTAGGTGTGCACGCCCGGGTCCAGGATCGTCCCGGCGTCACCGATGCGCAGCGACCGCGTCCCACGTGCGGAGTCCACCCAGCTCGACGGCTCCGGCCGACCGTCCCGGGTCACGGTCACGTCGCTCACCGGGTGATCCACCCCGTGGCGTCGCTCGTCGGTGGTGTCGAAGATGCGGTAGATGCCGTGCTTGCCCGGCGGCATCTCGACATCCAGGGTCTCGGTCGAACGCAACGTCCCGTCGGCGGACAGATCGAAGTCGGCGGCGTAGCGGGCGATCCGTGCCGTGTCGGTCTGCTCGGACGAGAACGGCGGCAGGAACCACACCGCCGCGACGGCACCCAGCACCAGGATCCGGAGGAACCAGATCAGCGCCACTCGACGACGGGACTTCACGACCTGACCCTACCGACGGCGACCACGTCACCGGTCCACCCCTGCGATCCGTGCGGGTAGCGTCACCGGACCATGCCCCTGTCCGTCCATCACGACACCCGGCCGGCCGTCGCGGTGGCCACCTGCCCGGAGGCACGCGGCGTCGACGAGGACGCGTCACTCCTCCTGGCTGCGCTCGCCGCAGCCGGCGTGGACCCGAGCCAGCAGGACTGGGCGGATCCCGAGGTGAGTTGGGCCGATTTCGACCTCGTCGTGATCCGCTCGACGTGGGACTACGCGCCGCGACGTGACGAGTTCGTGGCGTGGGCACGACGGGTCGGGGCCGTGACCCGTCTGGCCAACCCGGCACCCGTCATCGAGTGGAACACCGACAAGCACTACCTCGCGGATCTGGCTGCTGACAGGATCGACGTCGTGCCGACGACGTTCGTCGAACCCGGCGAGCACTCCGGTGTCGATGATGTGGCCGCCCGGATCGCCGCAGCCGTACCGGGCGACACCGGGTTCGTCGTGAAACCGGCCGTCTCCGCCGGATCCAAGGACACGTTCCGTCACCCGGCGCCGCACTCCGATCCTGCGACGATCCACCGTGCCGCCGCCCAGACACTCGCCATCCTCGACAGCGGACGCAGCGTGATGCTCCAGCCGTACCTCGACACGGTCGACGACGTCGGCGAGACGGGCCTCGTGTTCTTCGGAGGTGCCTTCAGCCACGCGTTCCGCAAGGGTCCGATGCTGCACGTCGGCGCGGACGCCGTCGACGGCCTGTACGCACCCGAGGAGATCGAGCCCCGCGAGCCCACCGAGGAGCAGCTCGCCGTCGCGTCGCAGACGATCGACGTCACCCGTCGACGGTGTGGAACGGATCTGCTGTACGCGAGGGTGGACCTGCTCGACGATGCGGACGGTCGGCCCGTCGTGTTGGAGTTGGAGCTGACCGAACCGAGCTTCTTCCTCACCACCGACCCGGGTGCTGCCTCCAGCGCAGCAGCAGCGATCGTCGCCGCCGCGACCACCGCCGCTGCCGGTCGATGACCTGCTGGAACCCCATCATCAGGTCGTCTGCGAATCGTCCGAACGCCGTCGGCTGACCACCATCGCGGCGGCGATGACGATCGCGGCCAGCACAGCAGCCCCGATGACCCACGGCAGCAGACCGGTTCCCGTGTCCGCCGTCTCCGACACCGGTGCAGGTGAGACCAGCGGCTCGCTCGACGGACGGTCGGCGCCGTCGGTCGGTTGGGGAGCCGATGTGACGGCATCGAGGGTCGTCGGGGCCGTCACACCCGGGTCCGCGGTGACGGGCTGGGTCAGGGTCAGCGTCGCCGCCGGGGTGACCGATGTGACCCGGAGGTTCCATGATCCTGCCGAAGGGAACGTGACATCAGCGCTGTATTCACCCGCTGCCTGCGTGCGCTTCATGGGCACCGGATCGAGGCGGACGCCCGCCCCGTCATCACCGGCGACGGTCACCGTCGCTGCGTCGACGGGTTCGCCGTCGTTGCCGTAGGTCAGCCGCACGGTGATCACCGCCGTCGTTCCTGACGGGGTGACCGAGACGACCTCCAGCTTCCCCTCGTCGCCGTGGGCGACAGCCACAGGCGCGACCGCTGCTGAGGCCACTGCGAAGCACACGGC
>CAYSCB010000349.1:0-3371 GCA_964429335.1 uncultured Aquihabitans sp. | reverse complement strand
CGCCCTCGGCCTGGGCGCAGTCCATGATCCCCATCTTCCCGCGCTGCATCGCCCAGTCGCCGACGAGGCTGTAGATGAGGTCCTTGTTCTGGCCGCGGACGACCATGTCGTCGACCATGTCGAGCTGAGCCCACTCGGGGTCGCCCATCGCCCGTACCAGCGAGCGCCACTGGCCCGTCTCGAGCACGAGCATCCAGACGTGGCCGTCCTTGCACGCCACGATCGCAGCCGGGGCGGACAGGCCCATCCCCATGCCGGAGCGGCTGTCGAACACGTGGTTCTGCGCGTAGCCGCCGATGGTCTGGCCACCGACGAAGGTGGCGGCGATCGCCTCGGCGCACGAGACGTCGACGAGTTGTCCGCCACCCATCGCGTCTCGCCCGATCACCGACGCCAGTCCCCACGCGGCGCCGGTCACCGCGCCGTAGAAGTCCGCCGAGAAGGTCCCGTGCTCGAGCGGCGCCTCACCGGGTCGACCGCAGTAGCGATGACCCGCTGCAGAGAGGTGGAAGGCGTTGAGGTCGTAGCCCTTCCAGCCGCTGTAGGGGCCCGTCTGGCCGAACGGCGTGATCGAGATCATCACGAGGTCGGGGTTGACCTCCCCGAGCGTGCCGTAGTCCAGCCTGCGCTCCCGCATGAGCCGCGGCGGGTTGTTCTCGATGAGGACGTCCGCGTCAGCGATCAGCTCGAGGAAGGCGTCGCGACCGGACTCGGCGTCGACGTCGAGCGTCACGCCCAACTTGTCGGTGTTGAGGAACTGGAACAGCCCGCTCTTCTCGGGATGCGGCTCACCGCCCGGGAACGGACCCCACCGCCGGGCGAGGTCACCGGTGGGGGGCTCGACCTTGATCACCTCGGCGCCGAAGTCGGCGAACAGCTTTGCGCAGTAGGGGGCCGACACGAGCTGACCCAGTTCCACGACCTTGATGCCTGCGAGGGCACCCTCGGATCCGTCGTCGGCCCTAGCCATATGTCCTCACCATTTGGTAGGAGAATATCACCAAGTGGCCGAATCGGGGTTACAGTGGCGCCGTCCGGCAAACCCGTCGAGCTGGAGACGTGACGATGAACAAGGATCCACTGCACACGAAGCTCTGCGACATGTTGGGGATCGAGTTCCCCGTCATCGCGTTCACGCACTGCAAGGACGTGGCGGTCGCCGTGATCAACGCGGGCGGGTTCGCGGTGCTGGGCGAGGCGATGCACACGCCCGAGGAGATCGAGGCCGACGTCCGCTGGATACGTGAGCGTGTCGGTGGCAAGCCCTACGGCGTCGACCTCGTCCTGCCGGCGTCGGTGCCGCCCTCGGGCTCGCTCGACGATCTCATGTCGAAGATCCCCGAGACCCATCGCGCGTTCGCCCAGGAGATCAAGGAGCGCTATGACGTGCCCGACCCCAAGGGCTCCGTCGACCTGCACCAGTGGGGCGGGCTCAACCAGGAGTTGGCCCGTGCCCAGCTCGACGTGCTCCTCGAGGAGCGGGTGCCGGTCATCGCGTCGGGGTTGGGGAGCCCGGCGTTCATCCTCGACGCAGCGCACGAGCGCGACATGCTCGTGTTCGGGCTCGTCGGAAAGGCGCGTCAGGCGAAGCGGCAGCTCGAAGCCGGCGTCGACGCCATCATCGCCCAGGGGTTCGACGCAGCGGGTCACACCGGCGACGTCGGGACGTTCTCGATCGTCGCAGAGGTCGCGGCGATGACCGACGACACGCCGATCATCGCGGCCGGTGGGGTCACGACGGGCCGCCATCTCGCTGCTGCGCTCTGCCTCGGTGCAGCCGGCGTGTGGACCGGGACGCTCTGGCTCGCCTGTCGTGAGTCCGACGTCGACATGGTCATCAAGGAGCGGCTGCTCGCAGCGAGCGCCGAGAACACCGTGTTCAGCAAGTCGATCTCGGGGATGACGATGCGTGTGCTCGACTGCCCGTGGACCGAGGAGTGGGCCAAGCCCGAGGCACCCGACGTGCTGCCCGCGCCGTACCAGATGCTGTTGAGCTCGGACTACATCCAGGGCGCGAACGACAGCCACCGCGCGGACCTGATGACCGAGGCGGCGGGTCAGGGCGTCGGGTTCGTCACGGCGATGAAGCCCGCCAAGCAGATCCTCTCCGACATCGTCGAAGAGGCGCTGGACACCTTCGAGGGTCTCGTCGGGGAGTGACCGTGCGCCCGATGACCACCGGCTTCGACGAGGGCCTCGCCGGTCGCACCGCCGAGTGCGACGGCGGGCACGGGTTCGCCGGTTCGACGCTCGCCGGACGCCAGGACTTCGCCGGCATCCTGACCGGTGACTACGTCGACCACGGGGACCCGCCGTGGCGCTGGTACCTCCTCGGTGATCTCACCCTCCGGCCGGAGGGGTATCTCGACGACACGGTCTGGTGCGAATCAGGTCACCTGTTCATTGATGATCCGAGTTGAGCTGAAAGGGTGGACAGATGGACGACGATGCCGACACCGGCGCTGCGGACGAGGGGGGCGTGGAGGAGACGTTGCTCGAGCGGATCGGCGGCGCGTCTGCGGTCCTGGACGCGCTCGAGATCTTCTACGACCGGGTGTTCGCGGACGACCTGCTCGCTCCATTCCTGGAAGGGGTCGACCCCCAGGTCCTGCTCGAGAAGCAGTACGACTTCCTGGGCAGGATGCTGGAGGCGTCCGAGTACGACGCCGACCGTCTCCGCAGCGCCCATCAGGGGCTGGTCGACAGGGGGCTCGGCGATCCGCACTTCGACGCCTACCTCGCCCTGCTCCGTGTCGCGCTCGCGGGCGCGGAGGTGCCTGAGGACTGCATCGACGAGGTGATCGCTGCGTTCGAGACCACCCGGGACGACGTGCTCTGCAGGTAGTGCCGGGGTTGAGGGCGATCATGTCGAGGGCGGTGTCGCGTCCACCGGTCTTGGCGTCGGCTGGCGCGTAGGCGACGGGCAGCCCCGATGGCGTGGTGAGCAGTTCGGCGTCGGTCAGCGTCGGGGCGTTCTCTCGCGCAGGCCTGATCTGGGACGCAGCGACGCTGTGGGCCGATGCGGGTGTGCCCGCGCCGGGGCGCGGGTGGTCGAGCGGTTGTCGGTTGGTCCGGGTGGGGTGGGTTGGTCCCGGTGGGGTCCCGCGCTCATCAGGCGGGTGCGGGTCGTCGTCGGTGTTCGGTTCGGAGTTGGAGTCCGTCGGCGGTGGTGATGGTGAAGATCCCGTCGCCGTCTCTCGTACGGCCTGCACTGCCCGGTTCGTCGGGTGGGGTGAGTCTCATCGACCAGCCGGTTCTGTGGATGATGCCGTGGTGATGGCGACACAACAGCGCCAGGTTGTCGATGACGGTCTCGCCGTCATCCGCGTCGTATTCGACGACGTGGTGTGCATCACACCAACCGGCCGGGG
>CAYSCB010000348.1:0-3382 GCA_964429335.1 uncultured Aquihabitans sp. | reverse complement strand
AAACCAACCATCCAATCCGCATAGAACCCCGGCAACCAGCTATTGACAGGTTCCGGCCGAGGTCGCTCTACGGAGGTTCGTGTGCCGCGGCTGACCGACTCCTGTGCCCGCGAGTTCGCGCGCTTGGCGCAGAAGCCACTTTGGGCGGATCGGTCGCTTCACTCGACTGCGGGCTCGGCGTCGTCCTCGAGCGCAGACTCTTCCTCGTCGGAGCGAGGGATGACGTACCAGGGGTAGCTCAATCCGACGTCCAGAGCCTTGTCGCGAATCGCACGCTGAAGTGCAGCGAACTCCTCGGGGTCCCAGGTCTCGCCCGAGGGGGCCGGCAGCACCAGGTAGAAGAACCACGACTCGCGGTCTTCGGCGTCATCAGCCTGAACCGCCTCAACCCGTATGGGGCGCAGAGGACCCTCCCAGTCCTCGGTCAGCCAGTGGCGAATGACTTCGACAGGGCGGTCGGCAGCAACTTGCGCCATGCTGCACAGGGTATCGGGGAGTTCCGTGTCGGGCGATGTCCGTTGCTGGGCCTGCCGCTGTCGACGGACTGGACCGCCGGAGTCGGGCGCTTCGCTGCTGACCACCGTTCTGGCTGTCGTTCTGCCGGTCGGGACCGGCAGAACGACAGCCAGAACGAGAGGTGGAACGACAGCCAGAGCGAGTTGGGTCCTGAGTCCGTCCGGGTCAGTCGCCGTGGTAGAGGCGGTCGAGGTCGACGATCTCGACATCGGGCCGCTTCGAGGCAGCGGTGGCGAGCGCCGGGTCGAACTCGGTGCCGAACAGGAAGAGCTTCGCATCCGCGGCCCGCTGTCCCAGTGCGGTGCGTGCTCGTTCCAGGCGGCTCAGGTGCCCGAACCCGAGAGGCTCACCGGCCTGTGCTTCGCCGAGAGCGATGATCGCTCGTTTGGCGGGGACGGGGCCGTCGCCGGCGGCGAGCAGATCGAGCTGGAGTTCGACGCCGTCGACGGTGACGCTGGATGCGCCGATGCGGCTCTCGGGCTCGATGGTCGCGTTCGACGCGAACCGGCGCGCCCAGGTGCGCGCCTGGGCCTCGAACACAGGTCCGCGCACCTGGGAGTCGAACGATGCCCGAAGCCGGTTCTTCCACACGTCCTCCGGCGCCCGGTCGCGCAGCATCGATCCGTTGGCGTCGACGACGGCGTAGTGGAACTGCAGGAACGTGTAGTCGAGTGCGTAGAGGGGGCGTTGGTCGCGAATCGGGTCCTCGGCAAGCAACGTGGTCGCCTCGTTACGCATGGTCGCGCCCGGCGAGACGACCCGCTGCACGATCCAACGGTCGACGTCACCGACGCCATCGGGCAGGTCGAAGTTGACCATGTCGGTGGCGTAGCCGACGACACCTCCGATGACGGCGTACACCTGAACAGCGGCATGCAGGTCGGTCGGGTCGGTGAGATGCGCTGTTGCGGCGCGGTAGTCGTCCGCGTACATGATGAGCTCCATGCCGGCCCGCCCTCGTAGTGGCGCCTCACCCGCGGTCAGGGCACGCATCACCGAGATGGCCGATCCGCACAGGATGAGTCGTGCCTGGCTCGCTGTACTGCGTCGGCTTGCGGGTCCGAACGCGGCGGCGACGGTGGAGTCGACCGCACGGTCGGCGTCGAGGACGTGGCCGAACTCGTCGATGACGACGGGAACCGGACCCTTCGCCCCGAGGGCTAGAAGAGACCGGAGTGCCTGTTCCCAGTTGTCGAGGGTGATCCGGCCGACACCGAGGTGATCACCGAGTGTGGTGCCGAGCCGATCGAGTTGGACGCGGGTCGAGACCCGGGTTGTCCCACGCTCCGAGTTTCGCCCGGCGGGTGGGGCTACCCGGGATTTACACCACTATTCCTTGATCTGAACGACAATATTTGTCATCGTTATGGGATGATTCAGCGCAGCCAGGCGCAGGTCGTCGAGATCTTCCACCTGCTCTTCCTGCGCGTCCTGGTGGTGGGTGACGCCCACTGGTGCACTCTCAAGGGCGAAGCGAACCTCCGTTACTTCTTCGGCAGCCCCCGCTACTCCAACGACATCGACCTCGACTTCCACGGCAAGGCGAGCTGGACGATCGCCAAGAAGGTCGGGGCGCTCTTGGATGGTGGCCCCCAGATGGATCTCCTTGCGCGGCGGGCCAAGATCGAGGTCGTCGAGGTGTCTGCAACCAAGCAGACCGACACGACGCTGCGGTGGAAGGTCGGGCTTCGAGCTGCGGGCCACCACGAACTGATCCGAACGAAGGTCGAGTTCTCCGGTCGAGGTCACAAGAGCGACGAGAGCGACGATGTCGCCTTCGCAGCGGTCCCTGCCGACATCGTGAAGCCCTACGGGCTCGTCTCGCCGAGCGTGCGCCACTACCTTCCGACAGCAGCGCTCAACCAGAAGATCGCGGCGCTGGCGCTGCGGAGCGAGACCAAGGCCCGGGACATCTTCGACCTCGACCTCCTGCTCCGACAGCGCCACGCCGACGGATCCGATCTCGCCGGCCTCGACCCCACCCACGCCGCGGATGCTGCCGACCGTGCGCTCTCCGTCCCGTTCGCGAACTTCACGAGCGAAGTCGCCCCATTCCTCGATGCCGACCTCTCCGCCCTCTACGACGCATCGCAGTGGGACGCGATGCGCGTCGCAGTGGCCGACGACCTCGAAGCGATCGCGGCGAACACGCCGCCCGACGGAGGTGGGACATGAACGCAGCAGTCCGCTACCACCAACTCCTGAGCGTCGGACGCCCGGTTCTGGCCACCTACGAGGCAGCCGCCGCGTGGCACTCGTCGCTGTCGGTGGCATCGAAGACCCTCGCACGACTCGCGGACACCGGGTTGATCACCAAGATCCGACACGGCATCTGGCACGTAGGAACCGGCAGACCCGATCCCGGCGTCGTGCTTCCCGTGCTCACCAACCCCTACCCCGGCTACATCTCCGGCTGGAGCGCCCTGTCCCGTCACGGGATGATCGACCAGATCCCCCGTGCCATCTTCGCGGTGTCGTTGGACAAGGCGAAGACGTTCGACACCGCCTTCGACCGCTACGAGATCCACCACATCCACCCGGATCTGTTCGGCGGCTACACCGACAGCGACGGCCTTCGAGCGGGGGTGGCCACGCCGGCCAAGGCGCTGTTCGACACAGTCTATCTGTTCTCGACGCGCAACGGGCACGTCACGTTGCCAGAACTCGAGCTACCTGAGGGCTTCGACCACGAGGAGCTCGACCACTGGAGCGGGCTGGTGCCCTCACGACGACTCCGGACCCTGACAACCGGCAACCTCGACCGTCTCGTCACAACTGAGGCGCACCGCCCCTGACACGGTTCTTCGGATCAGCGAAAGCGCGCCAAGCCTCCACTGCCGGAGTCACCCCTCGTGGCGACTTCGGT
>CAYSCB010000347.1:0-3403 GCA_964429335.1 uncultured Aquihabitans sp. | reverse complement strand
GGTATCTGGACGACGACGGCTTCGTCCACGTCGTCGATCGCATCAAGGACGTGGTGCTCCGCGGCGGCGAGAACGTGTACTGCGCCGAGGTCGAAGCGGCGCTGCACGAACATCCGGCAGTGCGCGAGGCAGCGGTGTTCGGCGTTCCCGACGAACGACTCGGCGAGGAGGTCGCGGCGGTGGTGCGACTCAACGACGGTGCGACGGTGAGCGGCGAGAGCCTCGTCGAGCATCTGGGACGCCGACTCGCCGGGTTCAAGGTGCCGACACGTCTGCGGCTCACGACCGAGCCACTGCCGCGGAACGCGGCGGGCAAGTACCTGAAGCGCGAGCTGCGCGATGCCGAGGTCGCTGCGTCGGGGCGGGGTGGCGTCAGATGACGCCCAGCGCGGTCATCGCCTGACCCACCCGGAGGAACCCGGCGATGTTGGCGCCGATGACGTAGTTGCCGGGAGCGCCGTACTCCTCAGCCGTCTCGTAGCAGGCCTCGTGGATGCCGGCCATGATCTGCGCGAGACGCTGCTCTGTGTACTCGAAGGTCCACGAGTCACGGCTCGCGTTCTGCTGCATCTCCAGCGCCGAGGTCGCGACCCCGCCGGCGTTCGCCGCCTTGCCCGGACCGAACGCGACCTTGTGCTCGATGAACTGGGCGACCGCGTCGGGGGTTGCCGGCATGTTCGCTCCCTCGACCACCGCGACCACGCCGTTGCGGATGAGGGTCGCTGCGGCGGTGCCGTCGAGCTCGTTCTGGGTCGCGCACGGTGCCGCCACCTGACAGGGAACGTCCCAGATGCAGCCGCCCTCGACGTACTTCGCGCTCGCACGTCGCTCCACGTAGTCGCGGATGCGGCCGCGGGCATCGAGCTTGATCTCCTTCAGCGCGTCGAGGTCGATGCCACCCTCGTCGATGACGTAGCCCTCGGAGTCGGAGCACGCGATCGCGATCCCGCCGAGCTGGTGGAGCTTCTCGATCGCGTAGATCGCGACGTTGCCGGCACCGGACACGACGCACGTCTTGCCGTCGAGGCTGTCGCCGCGGGCCTGCAGCATCTCCTGGGCGAAGAAGGCGGCGCCGTAGCCGGTGGCCTCGGGACGGACGAGCGCGCCGCCCCAGGTGATGCCCTTGCCGGTGAGCACGCCGGACTCGTAGCGGTTGGTGATGCGCTTGTACTGGCCGAAGAGGTAGCCGATCTCCCGGGTACCCACGCCGATGTCGCCAGCGGGGACGTCGGTGTACTCGCCGAGGTGACGGTACAGC
Organism: uncultured Aquihabitans sp.; assembly: GCA_964429335.1. GTDB lineage: Bacteria > Actinomycetota > Acidimicrobiia > Acidimicrobiales > Microtrichaceae > Dermatobacter. Next base: position 2,145 of record CAYSCB010000347.1, on the reverse strand, counting down.
TCGGTCATGAAGCTCTGGCAGAACCGCATGATCTCGCCGTCGCTGCGACCCTTCGGGTCGAAGTTGGCCCCGCCCTTGCCGCCGCCGATCGGCATCATCGTCAGCGCGTTCTTGAACGTCTGCTCGAAGCCGAGGAACTTGACGATGCTGAGGTTCACCGACGGGTGGAAGCGCAGTCCGCCCTTGTAGGGGCCGAGCACGCTGTTGTACTCCACCCGGTAGCCACGGTTGATCTGGATCTCACCGTTGTCGTCGACCCACGGGACCCGGAAGATGATCTGGCGCTCCGGTTCGCAGATGCGCTCGATGATCTTGTGATCGGCCAGCTCAGGGCTCTTGCGCAGCACGGGACCGATCGATCCCAGGACCTCGTGGACGGCCTGGTGGAACTCGGGTTCGCCGGGGTTCCGCGCGATCACCGCGTCGTACACCTGTTCCATCTTCTCGTCGGTCTCGGGGTCGCCGGTGGTCTTCATCGTGGGCCGAGGCTAATCACGTGTGGGTCGTCGACTCCAAGCCGGGGGATTCCGGAGCGGGCTTGGCGGCTGATGGCGTACCGAGAACGTCTCACGTCGGTATTCGACGTGAGACGTGCCGAGTTCGAGGGTGGGGGTGGCGGGGGATCCGGGTGGTGTGCGCACCCCTTCCCGCGACAGCCTGGGTCCGTGCTGGTCCCGGGACTCCCCGTCGGTGCATGACCCGGTGCGTGAGGAGAGTGCCGCGCCCACCGCGGGTGACGCCCGTCGTGGCCTGCTGTTCGCTCTGACGTCGGCCGTCTCGTTCGGCCTCGCCGGGACGATGGCCGCCGGGCTCTACACCGCTGGGTGGTCCGCGGGGGCAGCGGTCTCGGCACGCATCACGATCGCGGCGGTGGTGCTGATCGGTCCCGGGATGCGGGCGATCGACGGTCGCATCACGGTCCTCATCCGCAACGGCCGCACGATCCTCGCCTACGGCGTGCTCGCCGTCACGGGCTCGCAGCTCTGCTACTTCTACGCGGTCGCGCGCCTCCCCGTCGGGGTCGCCCTGCTCATCGAGTACACCGCACCGGTCGCCGTCGTCGGATGGATGTGGGCGACGCACGGCCAACGGCCGACGCGGGCGACGGTGGTCGGTGCGGCGGTCGCCGCGGTGGGTCTGGTGCTGTTGCTGGATCTGGTCGGCGTCGAGTCCAAGAGCGGGGGCCTCGACCCGATCGGCGTGCTGTGGGCGCTCGGTGCGATGGTCGGCGCGGCTGCGTACTTCGTGATGTCGGCCGACACCACGACCGGGCTGCCACCGATCGCCCTCGCTTCGTCGGGGCTCGTGGTCGGCGCCGTGGTCCTCGGCGTCGCCGCGGTCACGGGCCTGCTGCCGATCGAGGCCTCCGGAGCCGAGGTGGTGTTCGACCCGTTCACGCTTCCGTGGTGGATGCCGGTGCTCCTGTTGGGGCTCGTCTCCGCTGCGCTCGCGTACGTGACGGGGATCGCGGCGGGTCGACGGCTCGGGTCACGGCTGGCGTCGTTCGTCGCACTCAGCGAGGTCGTGGCCGCGACGGCGTTCGCCTGGTGGCTGCTCGGCCAGGAACCCCTGCCGATCCAGTTCGTCGGCGCGGCGATCCTGATGGCCGGCGTCGTCGTCGTCCGACTCGGCGAACCAGCCCGATCGTGACGCCTCCTGATCGGGACGCCGCCTACTTGATGAGCGGGTCGCGGGGGAGTCCCAGGATCCGCTCACCGATCTGGTTCCGCTTGATCTCCGAGGTGCCGCCGGCGATCGACATGCCGCGGTGCCACAGCACGAGGCTGCCGGAGAACATCCCGGCACCGTCGAGGTAGGCGGAGTCCGGGTTGAGGGCGTTGAGGACCGCCGCGGCCTCGGCGAGGTTCTCCGACAGGACGAGCTTGGTGATCGCACCCTCCGGGCCCGGCGCAGCGCCCGCGACCGCGCGGTGGGCGCTGCGCAGGTTCAGGATGTCGCAGGCCCGGCTGTTCGCTGCGTAGCGGCCGACCCGCTCCGCGCCGTCGGCCAGGCCGTCGGGGTTCGCGTCGAGGGCGTCGACGAGCACCTCCGCCGGCACCGCCATGCCGCCCTCGCCGCCGCCGATGCTCACGCTCTCGTTGCCGAGCGTGGCCCGGGCGACGGTCCAGCCGCCGTCGACCGGTC
>CAYSCB010000346.1:0-3420 GCA_964429335.1 uncultured Aquihabitans sp. | reverse complement strand
TGCGGAGACGCATCCCGCATCACCTGGAGGTGGCGGTCGAGGTCCCGGCCTCCGTCCAGGCCGTCTGGGAGGTGGCACGTGACCCAACTCGGGTGGGCGAGTGGAGCCACGAGTGCGTCGGAGCCGAGTACCTCGGCGGCGCCACGCACGCCTCGGTCGGCACCCGGTTCCGTGGACGCAACCGTCAGGGCCTCATCCGGTGGGGCCGCATCTGCGAGATCATGGAGATCGAACCCCACCGGCTCGTGTGGCGAACGGTGCCCACCCTGTTCACGCCGGACAGCTCCGAATGGGCCATCCGCCTGGAGCCCACCGCCGACGGGACCCGCATCGAGCAGCGATACGACATCGTCAAGGGAGCCGGCGCGCTCGAGGTCCTGTACGCCACGATCCTCCCCCAGCACCGCGACAGGGAGGCGGCACTCGTTGCCGACCTCCGCCGGCTCGGCGAGGTCGCGCGACGAGATCACGCCGAGCCCGCGAACGGTCGGAGCTCAGAAGCGGTGGGCTGACCGCTCGAACCTCGGCAACAGAGAGCGCAGCGAGCGGGATCCCACACAGCCCCACCACACGCCGGCGCCGTACGCCATGTCATCGGCGACGGCAAGGGCTGCGATGGTTGCGACCATCCCCGCCCCGGCGTTCGAGCCCGACCGGCGGGCCTCGATCGCCGCGTCGCAGACCGCGACCGCAGCGACGATGGCCAGCGCTCTGCGGGCGGGACGCCGCAGTGGTGAGCCTGGAACGGCAGCGACCAGGCCGACCGGCCACCAGGTTCGCAGCACTGCTCGGGCGAGCTGACGTCCCGCACCGAGATGCCCGTGCACAGCCAGCCGCCATGCGTCGAGCGCCGGCACTCCCTCCAATCGCCGAGGCAGCATCGCCGCACTCGATGCCAGCACACCCATCCCCACCAGTGGACCCACGCGTCGTGGTCCGAGCACCGCGATCGACCAGCCGGCAGCGCTCCACGGCGAACAACGGGCGGGGGCCACCTGCCCGGGATGACGGCTCTCCAGCGGCGCGGCTGACGTGCCGTAGACGAACCGCTGGCGGAACCATCCGAGCACGCCGGGACGGGCCGGGTGCTCGACGACGACGGACGGTTCGTAGCGGACCCGGTGCCCCGAAGCGACAAGTTGCCAGATCAGGTCGACGTCCTCGCCCACGTGGAGATCGCGGTCGAACCCTCCGACGGCCCGGTAGGCGTCGGTGCGCAGCACGAGCGCTGCGGCGGGCACGTAGGAGACACGGGTGCCGGGGATGACCCGCGCCGGTTCGGTCCCGAGGTCGAGCGGGGATCGCAACGCCTCGTAGCGCTGGAGCAGTCGCGGTCCGGCCGGGGTGCGGACCCGAGGGGCGACCGCAGCGGTGCGCTCGTCGGAGAGCAGGCGCAGCGGGGCGTCCCACCACCGACCGGCACCGTCAGGAACCTCGCAGTCGCTGTCGATCACGGCGACGATTGACGTGGTGACCGCAGCGATCCCGTCGTCCCGCGCCGCTGCCGGCCCACCCGGCCGGTCTCTGCGGAGGTAGGTGGCACCGTGCTCCTCGGCGACCCCCCGGTGGGCCGCGCCGTCGGCGCTGGCGTCGTCGACGACGACCAGCGCGGCGCCTGCGTCACGGAACGATGCCAGCGAACCGAGCAGGCGCGCGAGGGCAGCGGCTCGGTCACGCACCGGGATCACCACCGTGACGTCCCGTGGACCGAACCGGGTCGGGAGGCTCGACGGCTCGGGGTGCAGCGCTCCGGCGTCGAGGAGCCGGTCGACGAGGGCCGCTGTCGGAGACCCGTCGGCGACGGCGACGTCGGCCCCGGCTACGAGGCGGGCGACCAGCGCTCCCCCGGCCGGGGTCAGGCGCCACAGCCGCAGCGGTGACCCACCGAGGACCGGGACCAGGTCATCACGTGAGCTCAGGACACGAAGCGAGCGGTCGGCCCGGAACCGCACGTCAGACCGCGGTCATGCCGCCGTCGACCGCGACGACCGACCCGGTGACCGCAGCGGCGCCTGGTGAGCACAGCCAGCTGACGGCATCAGCGACCTCGGCGGGATCGAGCAGTCGTCCGATCGGTTGGTGGGACGCGAACTCCTCGACGTCGCGGAGGCGGTACGCCCCGGCCGACGCGTCGAGGATCGGGGTGCGGGTGGAGCCGGGAGCGACGGCGTTGATCGTCACGCCGCTGTCGGTGAGCTCACCGGCGACGGAGCGGACCAGGCCGACCACCGCGTGCTTGGCCGCCGAGTATGCCGCCATCTGCGGCAGGCCCCGAGACGCTCCGGCCGACGCGACTGCGACGATCCGACCAGCGCGGGGTTCCGGCTGCTCGAGCAGTCGGGCCACCGCGGCCGACACGACGTGGTATGTGCCGGTGACGTTGACGTCGATCACGTCGTGCCACGCATCGGCCGGCATCTCCCACAGCGGCGCCCCACCCCACACGACGCCGGCCGCGTTGACGGCGACGCGGAGGTCGTCGATGTCCGCGACGACATCGCGCACGGCGTCGCCGTCACGCACGTCGAGCTGGACCGCGGTCACCATCGAGCCGGTCGCTGCGATCGCTGCGACCGTGGCGTCGAGCTCTCGGCGGGTCGCGAGCCGGTAGCCCAGCACGGGGTCCACGCCGGCGTCGCCGGAGCAGGTGTCGGCGCACACGACCCGGAACCCGTCGGCAGCGAGACGACGGACGACAGCGGCACCGATCCCGCGGGCTGCGCCGGTGACGAACGCGGTGCCCGGACGGCCCGTCGCGGGAGTCGACGAGGCGGCGTTCACGGCTCCAGTGTGGCCCGCCACACGGCGACAGCTGCACACAGGTCGTCGAGCAGTTCCTCGAAGATCGTCGAGCCCTCCTCTGCAGTCGCTGTGGTCGGATCGCCGAGGATCCCGTTCGACGTCACCGCAGCCAGGCCCTCGGCCAGCACCCGGTGGCCGATCTCGCGCCACCGCGCGGTCGCTCCGGGTACGGCTCGGTCCATCCGCACGCAGTCCGGGTCGAGGTGCAACAGCAGCGACGTCTCGGTGCGCCCGGCGTGGGAGTCGCCGTCGGGCACCCGTGGGTGCCACACGAGCACGGCCCGGCGCTCGTCGGTGAGCAGCTCGGTCGCCCGACGGATCGCCTCGACGTTGCCGCCGTGGCCGTTGACGAGCACGACGCCGTGAAACGGCCTCGGCCGGTCCGAGCCAGGCGGCGGGAGGGCCGATCGGACGAGCTCGACGAGGAGCGCCTCGAGCGCGACGGTGCCGATCGACAGGGTGCCGGGGAAGCTCGCGTGCTCACCGGACGCGCCGATGCCGATCGTCGGACCCACCACGAGTCGCTGATCGACGCCGACCCGCTCGACGAGCGACGCGACCAACGCGTCGGCGATCCGCGTGTCGGTGTCGAGCGGCAGGTGCGGCCCGTGCTGCTCG
>CAYSCB010000345.1:0-3422 GCA_964429335.1 uncultured Aquihabitans sp. | reverse complement strand
TCGCGTCACTGTCGCTCACCGACGACCAGCGCGACGCCCTGCTCGGCTCCGCCGGCACCGACGCCGACTTCGCGCTCTGCTACCCATTCTCGCCCGCGTTCCTGACGATCGTCGTCGACCTGGCCGGCGCGTTGCAGCGCACCCGCACCGGCCTCAAGGTGCTGCTGCAGCTCCTCGTCGATCGGCGCGACACGCTCGAGGTCGGCCAGCTCGTCCCCGTCGGCGACCTGTTCGACGTGTTCGACACGGCCGGCGAACCGTTGAGCGACGCCATGCGTCCCCGGTTCGAGGCGGCCCAACGCGTCTACCGCAGGTCGCTGCTGCCGATGTTGCGCGCCCAGCACGGCTTGAACGAGGGCGACGAGCTCACACCGGCGTTCGTCAACGACAGCCGCATCCTCGCGACGCTGCTGCTCGCCGCGCTGGTGCCGAACTCCGAACCGTTCCGCGACCTGACCGCACGCAAGCTCGTCGCGCTCAACCACGGCCTGATCTCGAGCCCGGTGCCGGGCATGGAGGTCGCCGCTGTGGTCACCAAGCTGCGCGGGTGGGCGGCGAGCACCGGTGAGATCCAGGTCGGCGACGACCCGTACGACCCGACGGTGCACCTGGCGCTCAGCGAGGTCGACACCCGATCGATCCTCGACTCGGTGACCGCGGTCGACAACCCCGGACGTCGCCGGGGGCTCGTCCGCCAGATCCTCGCCGAGGAGCTCGGCGTCGCCACCGACGAGCTGCTGCAGTCCACCACGCTCGAATGGCGTGGCGTGACCCGCACCGTCGAGCTGGTGTTCGGCAACATCCGAGACGCCGACTCGCTCAGCGACTCGGCGTTCTCCGCCACCGGCAACTGGAAGGTCGTCATCGACTTCCCGTTCGACGAAGAGGGACACACCCCCCTCGAGGACCTGGAGCGGGTCCAACAGCTCCAGGTCGCCGGCAACGCGTGGCGTACCGTGTGCTGGATCCCGTCGTTCTTCACCGCCGAGATGCGATCCCAGCTCGGCGACCTGGTTCGCCTCGACCACCTGCTCCCCGTCCCCGGCCAGACCAGCGAACGGTTCCTCGAAGCAACCCGTCACCTCAGCCCCGACGCCCGCGAGTCGGCCCGTCCCCGGATGGAGCAGCAGCAGAGCGCGGCGCGCGCCAGGCTGCGCACCGCGATCCGCCAGGCCTACGGCGTCGGCACCGCGGACCCGGCGATGATCGACGCCGGCCTCAACCCGTCGGACCACTACCCGACGCTGCTCAACGGCTTCGAGGTGCGCCCACCGGTCGCGTCGGACCTGCGCGACGCGTTCGACCAGGTGGTGTGCCAGGCACTCGAGCACACCTACCCCGCGGCGCCGCGCATCGAAGGCGGCGAGGTGCGCACCGCCGAGCTGCGACGGGTGCTGCAGATCTGCACCGACGCGTTGGAGCAACCGGACCGCCGGATCGCCAGCGTGCCCTCCGCGGACCGCAGGACCATGCGACGCATCGCCAACGAGCTCAACCTGGGCGTGCAGTCCGAGCAGGCGTTCCTGTTGGACGTGACCCCCCGCTGGGACGGGCACTTCACCCGCAAGCTCGCCGACCGGGAACGATCCGGCGCGGAAGGACCCGTCACCGTCGGCGAGCTGCGCGCCTGGATCGACGAACCACAGGCGATGGGGCTCAGCGAACCTCTGGCCGACCTGGTCATCCTCGTGTGGGCCGCCGCGACCGACCGCACCTTCACCGACCACGGCGGACCGGCACGCACCGACATCGGGGCGCTCGGCGACCACCTGGAGGTGGTGGCCGAGGAGCTCCCCGCACCCGACGTGTGGAACGTCGCCCGGAGCAGGGCCGAGAAGGTGTTCGGTGTGGCGCAACTCCCCGCGACGCCGTCCGCGGTCGGTCTCGCCAAGCTCAGCGCCGGGCTGTCGTCCAACGTCATGGCGCACCGCGACGAGGCCGCCGAGCTGGTGAACGGACTGGAGTCGGTTGCCGCGCTCGTCGACGGCGGCGACGCGCAGCGGGTCCGGACCGCCCGCACCGCGTCGAGGTTGCTCAACGCGCTCGGAGCGGCAGCCAAGAACATGGAACGCCTCGACGCGCTCGTCGACGCCGACCTGTCGCCGAGCCCCGAGGCGATCGGCGCGTCGATCAAGTCCGCCGGCCCGGCCGCCGGCACGATCCGGGTGGTCGACCTCCAGATCATCGCCGCCGCGCTCGCCCGACCCGAGGGTGCCGGGTTGCGCGACGACTTGGTGGCGCTGCTCGACGCCGACGAGCTGGCCCGACCGATGGCCCCCGCGCTGCGGGACCTGTACCAGCAGGCCCGCGACCTGGTGATCGTCGAGCAGCCGACCCCGCCGGTGCCCGACCCGGCACCGGTTCCCCCTGCGCCGTCGTCACCGACCCCGTCGCCGGGCAGCTCGACGATCAGCGACAGCGGTCTGGACCGGCCGAGCGCAGTGAAGCGACTGAAGGAGCTGCGCAAGCAGATCGAGTCAGGCGACGTGGCCGGTGAGCGGTTCGACATCACCATCACCGCATACGACTCGCTGACCACGCACGACGCCGTCACCACGAACGACGCCGTCGGCGGACCGTCGGACGGAGCATGAGCCAACCGACCACCGCCCGCGTCGCCACCGCCGAGATGGTGCGCCAGCTCGTCCGCGAGGTGCACGAGCAGATCATCGACCGTCGCCACCCCGAACCGCTCGTCGTCGGCGCCCGGGCCCGACCGGTGTGGGACGACGGCACCCTCCTCGACGACTCCTCCGGGCGGATCGAGGTCGCCGCGGTGAGCTCGCCGCTGGCGGCCCGACGGGCGATCCTCGACTTCGGCGCCGACCCCGACAACGCCGCCGCGACGCTGGTGCTGCTCACCGACCTGCCCGAGTCCGCGCTCGGCAACGACGTGCTCGCCCGGTTGGTGCGACCGCGGCTGATCGGGTTGAGCGAGTGGGACGCGGTGCGGCGCCGCTTCGGCGTCGCACGACTCGACCCCGCCTTCAACGACGGCGAGTACAGCTGGATGTCGAGCGTGCTGCTCGAGCTGCCCGCCGCGTCGATCCCCGCCGGCATCGGCGTGCTCAGCACCGAGATCGCGCTCCGGGCCGTCACCGAGCACCTTCTCGGCGGCGACGGGACATCGGTCGAGCAGCTCCTCGTCGCCACCGCCACATCGGGGTTCGCTGACCGCGTCGCGGCGACCGAACCGACGCGGATCGCCCAGCTGTGCGCGACGCTGGCCGACCGCCACGGCCACGTCGGCGAACTGATCGCCGGGTGCATCCAACGGGGATCGGGCGAACGGGCCCTGCCCGCCGGACTCGCCGCACGCACCCTGGCCGGAGCGGTCGCCGGCACCTACGCCCAGGCCAAGATCGCGGACCTCGCCACCGTCCCGACGGCCACCGACGCCGCACTGCTGGCCTGGGCGAGCG
>CAYSCB010000344.1:0-3429 GCA_964429335.1 uncultured Aquihabitans sp. | reverse complement strand
AGATGGTCCACAACGGCATCGAGTACGGGATGATGGCCGCGATCGCCGAGGGGCTCAGCATCATCGCCCACGCCGGGATCGGCCGCGACGCCGCCACGGCGGTTGCGGATGCCGAGACCACACCGCTGCGTGACCCGTGGGCCTACCAGTACGACATCGACGTCGCCGAGGTCGCCGAGGTGTGGCGTCGTGGTTCGGTGATCAGCTCGTGGCTCGTGGACCTGACCGCCGCTGCGCTGGCCCACTCACCGCAGCTCGACGAGTACAGCGGCCGGGTGTCGGACTCCGGCGAAGGTCGATGGACGGTCCTCGCGGCGGTCGAACAGGGTGTTCCCGCCGAGGTGATCACCGCCGCGCTCAACCAGCGCTTCGAGTCCCGTGACCTCGGCACGTTCACCGGCAAGGTCCTCTCGGCGATGCGGGGGCAGTTCGGCGGTCACGCCGAGAAGTGATGGAGCGGCGGGCACGCCGAGAAGGCAGAGTTCGGCGGGCACGCCGAGAAGTGACGACACCACTCAGCGTTCGTCGAGCAGACCTTCGGCCCGCAGCCACGCCTCGGTGCGGGCCATCCCCTCGTCGAGGCCGACCTGCGGCCACCACCCGAGGACCCGGTGCGCCTTCTCGTTGGAGACGCCGCGGGTCTTGGCGAGCATCAGCACGACGCCGCGTCCCACCTCGGTGTGGCGGCGCCTGGCAACCGCTACCAGCCGGGCAGCCTCCGCTGCGGCGATCGCGACCGGGGTCGGGACGGCGCGCGGCGGGTCGGTCATGCCGAGCATCTTCGACAGGTGTCCGAAGTACTCGAGGGTCCGCACGGGTGACTCACCGCCGATGTGGAAGACCTGGCCGGCGGCCGCCGGATGCGAAGCGGCGCGCACGACCCCGTCGACCAGGTCGTCGATGTAGATCGGGGTGAACAGCCCCCGCCCGCGGGCGGGCAGCAGGAACCGGTTGGCGCGCATCGCGGCGATCGGTTCCAGCACCCACGGCCGACATCCCGGTCCGTAGACATCCGCGGGACGGATCACGGTGCAGGCCTGCTGACCGGCGGCATGCGCGGCGAGCACCAGGTGCTCCGCAGCGATCTTCGTGTCGGTGTACGGGTTGCCGGTGGGCATGAGCGGCCAGCGCTCGTCGAGCTCGCGACCAGGGAGGCAGCGCTGCGCGGCTGTCGGGTGTGCGTGGGCGAACCGTGTCACCCCGGCGGTCGAGATCTGCACGAACCGTGCCGCCCCGGCAGCAGCGGCGACGTCGAGCACCCGTTGTGTGCCGACGACGTTCACCTCCCAGGCATGTTCGGCGCTCACGTTGTTCGACACGATCGCGGCGGTGTGGATCACGACCTCGGCACCGCGCACCGCGTCGCGCCAGCCCGACGGTTCGGTGATGTTCCCTTCCACCACACCCCGCCGGGGATCGGCAGCGACGTCGACGCCGCTCACCGCGACGCCCTCAGCGTGGTAGCGCTCCATGAGCGCACGACCCATGAAGCCGTTGGCTCCGGTGATGAACACCGACCCGGGCATGTCGGTCTGCTCCACAGCTCCTCCTCTGTTGGGCACGAGGCCATCGGGCCACGGGCTGTTCAGTTCGTGCGGTTCAGCACGTGCGGGTTCAGCACGTGCGGGTTCAGTACGTGCGGGCGGCGCGGAACTGCTCGTAGCCGATCGGGTCCGCGTTCAGAGTGGGATCGACGCGCACGTGGATGACAGCGGGGATCCCGGCCGCGATCGATCGTTCGACCGCCGGTGCCAGGTCCCCGATCGTCTCCACGTGCTCGCCATGGCAGCCGAGCGAACGGGCCAGCTCGTCGTAGCGGGTGCTCGATGACAGGTCGGTGCCGTGGGACTGCTCCTGCGGTACCCCCTGGAAGCGGTGCGCGGTCCGCTCCATGCCCCAGCCGTCGTCCACGCTGACGATGCTGATCACCGGAGCGCCGATCCTCCGTGCGGTCTCGAGCTCCATGGCGTTGAACCCGAACGCCCCGTCACCGCTGATGAGGTAGACGCAACGTTGCGGTGCGGCCAGCTTGGCGCCGATCGCGAATGGCAGACCCGTCCCCAGGTAGCCCATCTTCACCGAGTACAGGAACGAGTCCGGTTCGTAGACCGGGTTCAGGGCGACCGCCCAGAGCGTCGTGTTGCCACCGTCGGCGACGACGACCGCGTCGCGGGGGAACAGCTCCCGCAGCGCCATCACCATCTGACCCGGGTTCACCCCGACCGACGGTTCGGCCAGCACGTGGGGTGCGGCGTTCGCGACGGTCTGCTCGTGGATCGCTGCGTAGCGCTCCGCGTCGACCATCGCGTCCCGTCGCTCACAGCGCGCACGGACCTCGGCGTCCAGTGCGTCGAGGGCCGCTCTGGCATCGGCGACGACCACGGTGTCGACAGGACGGTTCAACCCGATCGACATGGGGTCCGCATCGATCTGGATCGTGTGCTGGCGGTCGGGGTCACCCCAGGCAGGTGGGGCGCCCCATCCGTCGTACTCACCGAGTCGGGCGCCGACGACCAGGACGACGTCTGCGTCGCCACGCACGGCCCGCAGGCTGTCGCCATCGGCGATGTGGAAGTAGTTCGGATGGTCCTCGGGCACGACACCGCGGGCACCGAGCGTGGTGCTCATCGCGGCGCCGAGATGATCACCGAGTGCGACGAAGCCCGACGCTGCGCCCGCCCACGCGACACCCTTTCCGGCGAAGAGGAACGGGCGCTCGGCGGCGACGAGGCGCTCGGCTGCCTCCGCGATCGCCGACGGGTCGCCCGCGCCGACGTCGGTGACCCGGTGACGCTCCGCCGGGGTGAGCCGGAACCGGTCCGACTCGACCGGCTCGGTGAGCAGGTCGTCGGGGATCGCGAGGAACGCCGGGCCGGGTCGGCCGACCGTCGCTGCACGGAACGCCGCGCGCACCATGTCGGGAACCCGGTCGGCGCGTGGGATCAACGCCGAGTACTTGGTGATCGGCCGTGCCATCTCGACCAGATCCGTCGCCTGCCAGGCACCGCCACGGTCGGGGTTGTTGACCGACGACCGGCGGGTGCACGCGATGACGACGACCGGATGTCCTTCCCCGTGGGCGCTCGTGAGCCCCGCGAGTGCGTTGGCCCCGCCCGGGCCGGGGTTGCCGATCACGACCGCGGGCTGGTGCGCGAGGCGGGTGTATGCCTCCGCGATGTGGGTCGCCGCCTCCTCGTGGCGGGTGTTCACGTAGCGGATGCCGTACGCGGCCGTGTGCCTCACGAACGTGATGTGCGCACCCTCGACGATCCCGCACATGAACTTCACGCCTTCGAGCTGGAGGCAACGCACGACCAACCCCCCGACGGTGATCGCCGCGTATGGCGTGGTGGCGTCCATCGCCGCATTGTTGCCTGCGACCCAAACCTCTTGCTGCGTCGCCTGCTCCGATTCTTGACAGAACCGACC
>CAYSCB010000343.1:0-3435 GCA_964429335.1 uncultured Aquihabitans sp. | reverse complement strand
GCAGATCAGGCTGCGGTGGTTGCCGGTTCTCGGAACGGGCGAACGGACACCGTGTCGTGGGCGAGCATGTTGCTGAGCATCGTGTCGAGTTCGACCGCAACGTCTTCGGAGTACCAGACCATCCCGCACGACGGGCAGACCGTCACCGGGACGTCCGTCACGACGGCGACCCGGCCGTTCGACACGGCCGACTTGTGGCGGAGCTCCTCGAGGAGATCGCCGTTCTGGCAGTCGTTGCAGCGCATCAGCGTCTCCTTCTGAAGTCGGGCGTCCACTCGGATGGGTAGGGCTCGTACACCGTTGCGACTCGCTCCTGCTCACGGTCATCGTCCACGACGATCACCTCCCAAGGTGCGTCGTCGGTACCGGATGCCAGTGAACTCGGGTCGGATCGTGTCCGCCTGCGGTGTCAGGTGACCCGAGTTCGGGGGGTGTCTGGAACTCGGTGTCGACGATCACGTCCGACCGAAGTCGTGGTGCTCGAGGCGCTCGTCGGCGCTCGAACCCCGGAGCACGTCGGATGCGTCCGCATCGAAGAACTCGAACGGATCGTCATCGTCAGCTGACGCATCGGTCAGGAGTCGACGGGCCAGTTCATCGACCGTGATGCCCTCGGCCTTGGCCTGACGCCGCAGGCGTTCACCGGCGCTCCAACTGTTCTGGCGGTCGTTCTGCCGGTTCCAACCGGCAGAACGACAGCCAGAACGATGGGATGTCAGGGTCGGGAACCGTGTCAGGGGCCGAGCAGCGCCAACGGCACGACCGCGACACCGTCGGGTCGCCGGTAGGCCTCGGGACCTGCGTGCAGCACGACGGTGTCGAGGCAGTCGTCGCCGAGGCGGTCGCGCAGCCAGATGAGGTGTCGCACGTCGGTGTCGTCGATGGCCGACGCCATCTTCACCTCGATGCCCAGGACCCCGTCGTCGGACTCGACGATGAAGTCCACCTCGTGACGACCCATCTCCGTGCGCAGGTGATGGACCTGTGCATCGCACGCCTGTGCGAACACCCTGACCGAGAGTGCGGCGAGGTTCTCGAAGAGGCCTCCGAGGAAGCCGCCGTCGCGAGGCTGCACCGGTTCGGGAGCCTCACCGCGGAGGAGTCGGGTGGCGCTGCGCCTCACCAACCGTGCCGCCAGCGCCGGATCCGCCAGGTAGTGACACGGCGATCGGGTCAGGACGCCGAGGTGGTTGTTCGAAGGGTGCCATGCAGGCAACGGGTCGAGGATGCGCAGTGCGCTCAGCAACTCGATGTAGGGCAGGCTCGTGGTCCTGGCCGGGCGCGCATCGGTTGCGATCGTCGCTGCGGTGCGGATCTTCTCCCAGGACGCAGTCGTTCCGGTGGCCGCCGCATAGGCGCGCATCCATGCCAGCACCGTCTCGGGACGTCGGACGGCGAACCCGGCCTCCTTCATGTCGTGGGTGGCGATCCGTTCGATGTAGCTGTCGAGTTGACGGGTCAGTGCACGACCCTCCAGGTGGCGCAGGCCGGGGAACCCACCGGCGACCATCTCCCCGACGTAGGCGGAGAGCGTGACATCCGTGCGCCCACCCACCGCCCGTTGAGCGGACATCAACGCGGCGAGTGACACCGTTGGCGTCTCGATGCCGCGCTCGACGAGCGTGAGGGGCCGCATCCGCATCGACGTGATCCGCCCGGCGCCGGAGTGCGATCCCGACTCCGGGGGCGAGCCGGTGAGAAGGAACTGACCACCGCTGTGGTCCCGATCGACCAGGCGTCGCACCGTGTCCCATGTGGCCTGCACCCGTTGCCATTCGTCGATGAGCAGCGGCCGCTGGTCACCGGAGATCACCGATGGGTCGGCGGCGACCACCAATCGCTCCGCGGGGGCATCGAGACGGCGGATCGTGGCAGAGCGCTGCTGGGCGGTCGAGGTCTTCCCGACGCCCTTGGGACCGTCGAGCAGCACGGCAGGCAGTTGTGCGAAGAGGTCGTCCAACTCATCGTCGATGATCCGTCGCTGGTAGTGGTCCGTGAAGGTCATTGTGCCGGCCATGGACCTGGACACTACTGTTCCCACACAAATAGCACTACCGTTTCCACATCTGTGACACTACGATTTCCGCGCCCGGGAGGCCGCGCCAACCGAGTGGACGTCCGTGTCGATGTAGATGGACCAGTCCGAGGTCTCTCGACTCGAACGCCGCTCGGCATGGGAAGACCTTCGTGGCCAGCGTCTTCTGGGTGCAGCTATCTCAGTTGCTGAGCAGCGGAGATGGCCGTACGCTGGCCGGACACCCTGCTGGAGGTGTTCGACGATGCCGACGACGCGATTGCGCAGCGAACGACTCGAGGTCCGCACTACCAGAGAGGACCGCGCGCTCATCGATCGAGCAGTCGCTGCACAGGGCAGCGACCTCACCGAGTTCGTGATCTCCAACCTCACCGTCGCTGCCCGACGCGTGCTCGCCGACCGGACCGACTTCCGGCTCGATGCCGAGGGTGCGCAGGCATGGGAAGCGATCAATCGGCGTCGAGCCCGTGACCTTCCGGGCCTGCGTCGCCTCATGGAGCGTCCCTCGCCGTTCGTCGACGAGTGACCGCGACCTACAGGCCGCCGAGGCTGCTCGCGGCCGATCACGTCGTCGAAGGATTCGAGTGTCGTTCCCCCGAGCAGACCGAGTGGTTGGTTCGCCACGCACGTCGATCCAGCGGGGTTGGAACGACGCGGGTGCTCGTGGTCACCCCGACGGATTCGAACGTCGTGGTCGCGTACTACGCGTGGTGCATGGCCAGCATCTCGATCGACCATGCTCCATCACGTATGCGCAAGGGTGCCGGCCGCTACCCCCAGCCGGTCGCGTTGCTCGCCCGGCTGGGAGTTGATGTCGCCCACGAGGGTCGGGGTCTCGGCGCGGGGCTGCTCCTCGACGTGATCGCCAGGACGTTCGCTCTGGGCGAGGAGATCGGTTGCCGCGGTCTCCTCGTGCACGCCGAGACCGTGGAGGCGAAGGACTTCTACGTGCACCTCCTGGCGGAGCTCGCAGTCTCACCCACCGATGACCTGCACCTGTTCCTGTTGATGAAGGACATCCGACGGACACTGCGGGATCGTGCATCCTGAGTGCTCGATGATTGCTGCTCGGCGCCTGGTTCTCGGCGGTCCTGACCGTCGTGTCGAGATGTTGCACACTGATGCGATGCGCCGGTCGAACCGTCCCTCATCCGCCCGGTGCAGTTGCTTCCCCTCTCCGCGCGTGATGGAGCGTTGATGCGCGCACCCGCCGAGGTCGCCGCTGCGTTGCGCGGCGCCGTCGCCACCACCGTCCGAGGCAAGCCCGAAGCCGTCGACCTGTCGATCGCGACGCTGCTGTCGGGTGGCCACCTCCTCGTCGAGGACCTGCCCGGCACCGGCAAGACACTGCTCGCCCGCAGCCTCGCCGCCGCGATCGGTGGACGGTTCGGCCGGGTTCA
>CAYSCB010000342.1:0-3438 GCA_964429335.1 uncultured Aquihabitans sp. | reverse complement strand
GGCCCCAGAACTGCGCGCCCTCACCGGCGTGGTGCATCACGGCACCCATCGCGCCGACGTTCAGGCCGTTGTTGACCAGCACCGAGATCGGCCCGAGGACCGGGATCACACCGAGCGCGAACGTCAGGAAGGCCACGAACGCGTTGTTGAGCGACACCTGTCCTGCGAAGTTCTGCGCTGCGTCGGACCGGTAGTAGTCCGCGAACTCCCGCTCGGCGATCACCCGTTGCAGCTCCGGAGGGATGCTGGCGTCCAACGCCGTCGGCGAGTTCGCGAGCCAGATGCCGATCGCAGCGGCCGGAACCAGGAAGCACACCGCGGCGACGGCGATGAAGCGGCGGCTGTACCAGACCGCGGCCGGGAAGGTGCGGGAGACGAAGGCGACGACCGTGGCGCCGGGACTCGACCTCGTGCGGTAGATGACCACCCGTGCCTCCCCGAGCAGCTGTGACAGCCGAGCGTTCAGGTCGGGGTCCGCGTACGTCGTCCGCGCGTGGCTGAGCTGCGCCGATACCCGCTGGTACAACGCGACGAGCTCGGCGATCTCGTCGTCGTCGATCCGTCGTCGTGGAGACCGCGCCTGATCGGCGAGCTGACGGAGTCGCCGCCAGGTGGGGTCGTTGCGCTGGATGTAGCGGTCGATGTCCATGGTCTCGCTCGACACCGTAGGACCCCGTAGCCTCGATCGGATGCGCAGCGGGACCGTGACGCCCGAGGCCGTCGTCCTCGAGCTGCCGACCGCCGGGGTCGCCACCAGGGCGTTCGCCCGGCTCGTCGACGTCGTCGTGCAGATCCTCGTGGGGAGCCTCCTCGGTGTCGCGGTCGAGCTCCTCGTTCCCGTCGGAGTGAGCCCCGTTCTGATGGGACTCGTGGTGATGGTCGTCGTGCTGCTCGTGGTCCCGATCGCCATGGAGCTGCTCAGCCACGGCCGCAGCGTCGGCAAGTCGATGTTCGGGCTGCGGGTGGTCGGTGCGGACGGATCGCCGGTCACGACACGCCAGTCGATGGTGCGTGGTCTCGTCGGCCTCGTCGACTTCTACCTGTCGCTCGGGTTCGTCGCCGTGGCGACGGCGATGTTCTCGCCGACCGCGCAGCGGGGCGGCGATCTGGCGGCCGGCACGGTCGTGATCCGCGCGAGGGAGCGCTCGTCGATCGACGTGCCCATCGCCTTCGTCCCACCCCGGGGGTACGAGACCTACGTGTCGACGTTGGACGTCGGTGCGCTCGACGAGGAGGACTTCTCGCTGATCCGGGCGTTCCTGCTGCGCGTCGACGAGCTGGACGCATCCGCTCGTGGTGAGCTCGCCGAAGGGCTCGCCGCGGGTGTCCGTGCTCGGATCCGCCACGTGCCGCCGGCACCGATCGATCCGGAGCTGTTCCTCGTCTGCGTCGCCTCGGCGTTCCAGTTCCGCCAGGGCAACCTCCTGGCCGACGCGGCGCTCGGTTTGGCCCCGGTCGCGCCCCGGCAGTGACGTTGCTGCGTGTGCGAGCCCGTACCGGGAACGTCTGAGCGCACATATCGACGTGAGACGTGCCGAGAACGGGGAGAGGGGTCGTGGTCTGGCTAGCCTCCTGTGGACGTGAGCGCTTCGCAGGAGCCGAACCGGTGATCGACCTGGACCGGGCGGCCACCGCGCCGCTGCGACCCGAGGCCCGCGCCGCGATGGAGCCGTTCCTCGCCGACCGCTACGGCAACCCGAGCGCGGCGCACGCGCTGGGCCGTGACGCCGTGCGCGCGCTCGACGAGGCGCGCGAGGAGCTCGCGGATCTCCTCGGGTGTGCTCCCTCGGAGCTCGTCTTCACCTCCGGTGGTACCGAGTCCGACGTGCACGCGGTGACCGGCGGCGTCCCACCACGCACGGACCGGGTCCTCTGCTCCGCCGTCGAGCACCCCGCCGTGCTCGAGACCGTGCGCGCGCTCGGCGGTGAGGTCGTCGTGGTGCGTCGTGACGGTCGCATCGACCTCGACGCGCTCGCAGAGACGCTCGTCGGCCCCGCCGTCGGACAGGATCGCGTCGTCGGGCTCGTGTCGGTGATGACCGCGAACAACGAGCTCGGCACGATCAACGACATGGACGAGGTTGCCGCCGTCGTCGCACGCCACGCGCCGACGGCGACGCTGCACACCGACGCGGTGCAGGCCGCGCCGTGGCTGGATCTCCGCCAGCACACCCGCTCGGCCGCGCTCGTGTCGGTGTCCGCTCACAAGTTCGGTGGCCCGAAGGGCGTCGGTGCGCTCATCGTGCGTGGCGGGACGCAGATCCGCCCGCTCCTTCCTGGCGGTGGCCAGGAGCTCGGCCGTCGTTCCGGGACGGTGAACGTCGCCGGCGTGGTGGGAATGGCGGCCGCGTTGCGATCCGTGGCGAGGGACCGCGTCGCCACCTCGGCCCGCATCTCGGCGCTGCGGGACCGCCTCGCGCACGACCTGTGCGCCGTCGCAGGGGTCACCCGCACCGTGGCCGCCGGCACGGCGGTCCTGCCCGGCACGCTCCACCTCCTCGTCGACGACGTGGAGTCCGAGCCGTTGCTGTTCCTCCTCGATGCCGCCGGTGTCGGAGCCTCGGCATCCTCCGCGTGCGCCTCCGGCGCGGCGAAGGCATCCCACGTGCTGGCTGCGATCGGTGCCGACCGGGCCACGGAGGGCCGCAGCCGCGGCGCGCTGCGCCTGTCGCTCGGACACGACACGACCGATGGTGACGTCGCGCAGGCCGCCGCGGTGATCGCCGATGCGGTGATGGGACTGCGATCGGCGAGCGTCGGGGTCGGTCGGGTCACCGCGGCTGTCACCGCGGCTGCAGGGGAGCGGTGACGTGCGGGTCCTCGCCGCCATGTCCGGGGGAGTGGACTCATCCGTCGCCGTCGCCCGGTTGGTCGCCGACGGCCACGACGTCGTCGGCGTCACGATGCGGCTGTGGGGCGGAGCCTCCGACACCGGGTGCTGCTCGGCGTCGGAGGTCGCGGACGCCCGACGCGTCGCGGCACAGCTCGGCGTCGATCACCACACCTTCGACTTCTCCGACGACTTCGACCGCCACGTCGTCGGGCCGTACGTCGCGGACCACCTCGCCGGACGGACCCCGAACCCGTGCGTCGAGTGCAACCGCCACCTCAAGTTCGACGCGCTCCTGCGGCGTGCGGACCTGCTCGGCTTCGACGCGGTGGCGACCGGCCACCACGCGCGGATCGTCGAGCGTCCCGGCGGTTCGCCGATGGTCGCCCGCGGAGCGGACCGGGCGAAGGACCAGATCTACTTGCTGCACCCGATCATCGACACGGACCTCCGCCGCATCCTGTTCCCGATCTGCGCCCTCACGAAGGCTGAGGTGCGTTCAGAGGCCGCAGCTCTCGGTCTCCGCACTCCGACCAAGCCCGACAGCCAGGACGTCTGCTTCCTCACCCCCATCGACGGGAGAGAGTCGTTCCTGCGGGAACTTGGCG
>CAYSCB010000341.1:0-3442 GCA_964429335.1 uncultured Aquihabitans sp. | reverse complement strand
GAGCCGTCGACCTTCCACCAGCCTCCGAGCGCGGTGCCCGCGGGACAGCGGTTGGCGCCGGTGATCGTGCAGCAGAACTCGGTGTAGCCGTCGTTGCAGAGGGCGTTGGGGGCGCACACGGCCGCGTACGCGGTGCCCGGACGCAACGTGTACGCGGTGGGTGCGACGGCGAGCGCTGTGCCGGCCATCGCCGAGCGGCGCAGCAGGCCCCGACGGTCAACGCGACGTTCCAGGAACGACGCTGCGCGCTCAGCCATCCCACGACGTCGTCGCCCCCCGGTGTCCGTCCGGCGCTGGTCCACTCGCGGATCCGTCCCTTCGACCCGGTCGATCGCCGTCGTCACGTCCCCTCCATCACGGCATGCGCGGCACCGTCGTCCCCCTGGCCACGCAGCATCCGCGTCGCCTCGACCACGTCGGCGACCATGGTATCGACCACGACCACCAGGATCGTGGCGAGCAGCACGAGCCCGGCGACGACCACACCTGCCCATCCGAGCGACGTGATCCCGTCGGCCAGCGGTGCAGGCCCCCCTCCCCGGTTCGCGGCAGCGACCCATGCGATGCCGGCGGAGGCGACGTCAACGACCACGTGGACGATGCTCGGCGGAGCGGAACGGGCCCCGAAGCACCCGCAGCTCGCCAGGCCGGCTCGACGGGAGACAACGACGATCACGGCGAATGCCGCGCACGCCACGCCGACGACAACTGCCGACAGCCGTCCACCGAAGGTCATCGCTCCGACAGCGACGACCACCTCGGCCGCGCCGAGCAGCCTCGCCGTCCGACGTCCTCCGAGTCCGAGCGCCGACAGCGTCGTCGCGACCTCCGAGGGATCCACGACCTTGCTCGCGCCCGCCACCGCGAGCACGAGGCAGGTGACCCAGAACAACGCGTCCACCGCTGACACGTCGACAGGGTAGTTCTGCGTCCGGGGAGTGCTGCGGGTCCGGTGGCGATCGGCGCAGGAAGGGGGTGGGTCGTTGTTCCCGTGATGTGCGGGATCACGGGTCCGGTGTCAACGCGACGGTACCTTCAGGCGTCGTAGGAGGGTGTGTCGACGATGCAGGTTCGAGACGAGGTGCGTGGCGGGACCCTGGATGACGAGTTCCGGGCCTTCTACGAGCGCATGGACCAACGCGCCCTTCGCACGGCCCGCCGCCTCGTGGGGTCCGCTGCAGTCGCCGAGGACCTCGCGGCGGAGGCGCTGGCCCGTGCCTACGCCCGCTGGAGCCAGGTCCGGAGCCATCCGAACCCCGACGCGTGGCTACTGCGGGTGGTCGGCAACCTCGCGGTCGACCACATGCGCCGCAGCCGCTTCACCGGTCCGGTCCCGACGACGGAGCCGACCGGGTCGGATCGCCCCGACGACGACGCCGTGCTCCACGTCGACCTCGCCCGCGCCGTCCACCGGCTGTCGGGTCGCCAACAGGAGGTGGTCGTGATGCGCTACCTGGTGGACCTGAGCGAGGACGAGGTCGCCGCCACGCTCGGGATGTCGAACGGTTCGGTGAAGACCCACCTGTCACGAGCCTCCAGTCGGCTCCGCGACCACATGGCCGAGCTGGACGAGATCGGAACGAGGGCCGACTGATGCCACGCGCCGCAACCCACTTCCCTCCACCGTCGCAACCCGAGGCACGCTTCGACGCGGTCGTCGCGCGTGGCGAGCAGCTCCGCCGCCGGGACCGCACCGCCCGTCGACTCGTCACCGGCGGTGCGGTGGCCGCTGTCCTCGGCGCCGTGCTGATCGTCGGTGTGCTCGGATCCGGTCGCGGCGCCGACCAGAGCCCGGCGACGCGCGCCGACGATCCGGGCGTGTCCAAGATCCCGCGCACGACGGTGACCGCGCTCGACCGGTTGACGGTCCGTCCGGTCGCCGTCGACGGCGCGATCGAGGCCCAGGTCGACGACCCCCACTTCGCTGTCACCGACACCTCGAAACTCTGCGCCCGGATCCGCATCCAACCGGAAGGACCCGCGCAGATGGCGACGGCCCTGGGCAGCACCTGCTGGTCACCCACCGACGGGGACGCTGCGACGGCGACCCCTGCACAGCTCATGAACGGGGTGGAGCTCGGATGCGGCGGACTGCAGGCCGTTCCGGTCGACCCGTCGACCACGACGGTCGCGCCTTCGACCACGACCGTGTCCCACCGGTTCCGGTTCGACCTGCCGGCAGGCCTGCCACCCGCGCGCTACGTCGCGGAGGTGACGGCCGTGTCGAGCACCGACCAGGCCTGCGCTGGTGACGAGGCCACCGGGTCAGTCGCGTTCGACCAGCGCTGATCCGGATCGGTCAGGCAGTGAGGTAGCCCGGCGCGTGCAGCGGCCACGGTCGGGCGATCTCGAGGAGACGGGCGAAGCGCAGCGGGACCTCGTCGTGATGGCGCCGGCCGATGACCTGCAGACCGATCGGAAGCCCGTCTGAGGACGAACCCGCAGGGACGGAGATCGCCGGGTTCCAGCAGAGGTTCGCGAGCATCGTGAACGGCACGCTCATCGCCGCGTTGACCTCGACCCCACCGATCACCGACGGCGGCGGCCCCTCGGCGACGAACGCCGGCACCGCGGTCGTCGGTGTCATCAGCACGTCGATCCCGGAGAAGAGCACCGCCATGTCCGCCTGCAGCTGGAGGCGGCGACGGAAGCTCTTCGCGAGCGTGCGCAGCGGCCGGTCGTAGGTCGCCTCCAGCCCGAACTTGACGAAGGGTGTGAGGTCCTCCGCCCGGTCCGGCCAGTGCGTCGCCTCGTCGATGCCCAACCACAGCGACAGCGCGCCGGCGGACAACCACGTCGCGACCGGATCGGCGAGGTGCACGTCGACGTCGACGAGCTCCGCACCCGCCGCGCGCGTCGCGTCGTGCGCTGCGGCACGGGCGACGTCCGCGACCTCCGGGTCCACCGACGCGAACCCGAGCGTCGCGGACCAACCGACCCGCAACCCCGACACGTCGAGCGAGTCGATGGCCTCCTCGTAGCGCAGCGTCGGCTCCGGCAGGGACAGCCGGTCGGTGTCGTGGGGACCGGCGGTCACATCCAGGTGGCGGGCGCTGTCGGCAACCGTGGTGGTCAACGTCCCGTAGCAGGCCGTCTCGGACGGGTCCACGTCTGGATGCGGGATGCGACCGTGGCTCGGCTTCAGTCCGACGAGCCCCGAGAAGCCGGCAGGGATCCGGGTCGAGCCGCCGCCGTCGGAGGCCGTCCCGAACGGGATCATGCCCGCTGCCACCGCTGCGGCGGTGCCGCCGCTCGAACCGCCTGGAGTGCGCTCCGGGTTCCACGGGTTGCGCGTCACTCCCCACGCCAGGGTGTTGGTGTACTGCAACGTCCCGAACTCCGGAGCGGCCGTCTTGCCGATCGGGATCGCACCCGCCGCCCGCATCCGCGCCACGTGCTCGGAGTCGGAGATCGCAGGTGGGCCGTCCTTGTACAGCAGTGA
>CAYSCB010000340.1:0-3449 GCA_964429335.1 uncultured Aquihabitans sp. | reverse complement strand
CGTGGTCACGTTGTCGAGCTCGTCGAAGATCGAGCTCGTCGACGAGCTCGGCTTCGACGACTCGCACGTGACGGTCATCGAACCTGGCATCGACCCGTTCTTCTCGCCGGGTCCCGCCGACGGGTCGCGGCGCTCACCCACCCCGCTCGCGGTCGCCGTCGGTCGCCTCACCCCGGTGAAGGACTTCTGTCGCACTGTGCGCGTGGTCGCGGAGGCCCGCGGGCGGGTGCCCGAGATGGAGCTCGTGATCGTCGGCGAGGGATACCTCCGGGACGAGATCGAGGCGCAGGTCCGAGCGGTCGGCGGCCAGGACTGGGTGCACCTCCCCGGACGGGTCAGCGACGACGAGCTGCTCGACCTGTACCGCCGGGCGTGGCTCGCCGTGTCGTGTTCGACCCGCGAGGGGTGGGGCATGACCTTGACCGAGTCCGCGGCGTGCAGCACCCCCGCCGTCGCGACCGACATCGCGGGACATGCTGACGCGATCGATGATGGTCGCAGCGGGCTGCTGGGTCGGACCGACGGCGAGCTCGTCGACGCGATCGTGCGCGTCACGAGCGACGCCGGGCTCCGGGCGAAGCTGCAGGCCGGAGCGATCGAACGAGCTGCTGAGCTGACCTGGGAGGCGTGTGCGATCGCGAACTTCCGGGTGCTCGCCGAGGACGCCATGGCGCTGCGGCGCGTCGGCGGTCGTCGCCGTCACCTCCCGAGACACCCGAAGGGCCGTCGCGTCGGGCGTCGGGCCGCTCCCCCGGCGCAGCAGGGACCCCCGTGACCGACGGCGTTCAGGACTTCGTCCTCGGCGTCGACCTCGACGGCGTGTGCGCCGACTACACCGCTGCGCTCGGAGAGGTCGTCGCAGCGGAGCGGGACATCGACCCGCTGTCGTTGCCCCGACCACTGACCTGGGAGTTCAGCGAATGGGACCTCGACCGTGACGAGTTCATCCGATTGCATCGACAGGGCGTGCAACAGCACCGGATGTTCAAGACGATGCCTGTCATGGATGACGCGGCGGAGGTGTTGTGGCGACTCTCCGACGCCGGGGTGTGGATCCGCATCATCACCCACCGCCTGGTCACGAACTGGGGGCACGCGCTGATCGTGTCCGACACCGTCGACTGGCTGGACGCGAACCGGATCCCCTATCGGGATCTCTGCTTCCTCGGCGCCAAGCCGGAAGCACAGGCCGACGCCTACGTGGAGGACGCTCCCCACAACGTCGAGGCGCTCCGGGCCGGCGCCAACACGGTCATCGTCTTCGACCAGCCCTACAACAGCACACTCGAGGGACCACGGGCGGCCGACTGGCACGAGGTGGAGGCGATCGTGGCAGACCTCGTCGCTGAAGCCACCGGAGCGTTCGCAGCGCAGCTCCCTGGCGTCGCCGCTGGTGCGGAGCGACTCGACCGGCACCGGGGCAGGTGAGAGGCCCACTGCCCATCGGTCATGGACATCGCAGTCGACGGGTAGGGAGCAGTCGACATGGACCATCGCACGCACCACAGCCGATCGATCCCCCTGCGGGTCGCGACGCCCTCACGACACGGTTCCGCGCCGCAGGGCGTGCACGACATCTTCGACCAGTACGCGGCGTTCATCGAGCTCGTCGGGCCCACATCGAACGGCGCAGACGTGATCCTCCTCGACACCAGCGGCCTCCCGGACTCCGGTGTCCCTGTTGCCAGCGCGGTTGTCGCAGGAGGTCACCGACCGGTGCTGGTCCTGAGCGAGGACAGCGACGAGCGGGTGCTGTTGCGCATGTTGCGGGCCGGGGTCGGCGGGTTCGTGGTGAAGCCCCGCGACGACCGCCGCCTGGTCGAGGACCTCGTCGCCGTCGCCTCCGGGGACCTCGTCGTGGATCCCGGTGCGGCACAGCGAGCCGCCGTGCTCGCCGCACGGCTGTTGGACCTCGACCGCCCGCCGGCCGAGCTGCTCGGCCTCAGCCACCGTGAGGTCGAGGTCCTCGAACGGCTCGCCGAAGGTGCCACCGCCCGGCAGATCGGCAACGACCTGTTCGTCTCGCACGAGACCGTTCGATCGCACCTCAAGCGCATCTACCGCAAGCTCGGGGTCCACGATCGATCGGCAGCGATCAGCAGAGCCCGTGAGGAGGGCGTCCTCCCGGCCGCCTGATGCCCGGCCGTCGGCGACCGACCGACGCGGGCACATCTGTTGGTCAGGGCGGACCGAACCGACGCATCCAGAAGTCGCGCAGGCCCCGCAACCGCGCGCCGGCGTCGAACACCAGCGGCCGACTCGACGGCTGCAGGGTCCCCCGGGTGACCTGCCACACCGTGATGCACGAGCGGATCACGGCGTGGTACCAGCCGCTCATCTCCTGGACGAGGAGCAGGGTGTTGCGTGTCTGCAGGTGATCGACGCGTGCCACCGTCGAGCCGATGTGCATGTTCTGAACCCGCGCCCCGCGGACGAGACCGACCTTCCAACCGGCACGGCGGGCGCGCAGCGCGAGCTCTGCCTCCTCGCAGTAGGAGAAGTAGCGCTCGTCGAAGAGGCCGACCTCCTCGAGCGCCTCGCGTCGCAGGAACATGAGGGTGCCGTGGGGGTAGTCGACCTCCTCCCACCGTGGCAGCTCGTCGCTGCCCTCGGCCGGGACGTGGACCGGCACCGCCATCCCACCGAAGTACGGGTCGATGACCGGCGACATGCCGTCACCGACGTCAGCACAGGCCAGACCGGCCATCGGCTCACCCGAGACCGCGTCGAGCACAGCGGCGAGGCACCCTGGGAACGGGTCGACGTCGTGGGGGGCGAGTGCGACCCAGTCGCCGTCATCGGGGTCGCCGAGGAACCGACGCAGCCCGACGTTGGCGCCCGGTCCGTAGCCGGCGTTGGTGTCGAGCTCGACGAGCTCGATGCCCGCAGGGCCAGTCGCCCAGGGGCCGCGCAGGTCCGCCAGCCCAGCGCGGAGCCGTTCCAGTGCAGCGGGCGCCGACGCGTTGTCGACGATGGTGACCCGCACGGGGACCTCCCGCTGCCCGAAGCGGGCGACGGTCGCCAGGCAGTCCTCCGGTTGGTTCCAGTGGACGATGACGACGCGCAGCGGCGACCGCTGATCGCTCACCGGATCCTCACCCGCGATCCCGCCCTCAGACGAGCGGTCGGTCGGTCGGTCGGATCGGTGCGGGCAGGTCCGTCTCTCCCATCAGGTGCGCGTCGACGGCCGCAGCGCAGGACCGCCCCTCAGCGATGGCCCACACGATGAGGCTCTGCCCGCGACCGGCATCGCCGCAGACGAACACGCCCTCTTCGGATGTGGCCCAGTTCCCATCACGCACGATGTTGCCCCGTGGATCGATCTCCACGCCAAGCCCGTCGAGGAGACCGGGACGCTGCGGTCCGAGGAAGCCCATGGCGAGGAACACCACATCGACGGGCAGCTCACGCTGGCTGCCTTCGACGGGAACGAAGCCGGGCCGGCCGTC
>CAYSCB010000339.1:0-3454 GCA_964429335.1 uncultured Aquihabitans sp. | reverse complement strand
GTGTCCATGTCGGGCAACACCGCCTACTGGGCGAACTCCGGCGGGTTGGTCATGGGCTGGGACATGGGACCGTTGCGCACCGGCGGCACACCAGCCCAGACGTTCCGGTTCTGGACCGGCGACGACACCGACGCGTCGGTCGTCATCGACGCAGACGGCTTCCTTTACGTGGCGGTCGAGTACGAACGTGGGAACCAGCGCGCCGCTGAGGTCGGCCAGCTCATGAAGCTCGACCCGAGGAACCCGACGAATCCTCTGGTCTGGAAGTACGACGACCGGGGAGCGAACCCCGCCGGGTTCTGGTCGACCCCGGCGTTGCACCGCGGTGTCGTGATCGCTCCGACCAACAGCGGCAAGGTCGTCGGACTCGACCAGCAGCCCGGTGCGGAGCTCTGGTCGTTCAAGCTCCCGGGTCCGACATGGCAGTCGCCGGTCGTGGTCGACGACGTGTTGATCCAAGGCGACTGCAACGGGGTGCTGCACGGCTACGACGTCACCGATCCCCGAACGCTTCCCACCGAGATCTGGAACGTGGCCGTCGGCGGGTGCATCGAGTCGACGCCGACGGTGTGGAAGGGTCGCATCTACTTCGGCACGCGGGCGGGACGGTTCTTCTCACTCGGTGACGACGGTGCCCTCGCCTCGCCCACAGCGTCGACGGTCGGTGGGGGCGGCGAATGACCGATCCACGCCTCGACGAGTGGGAGCTGGAACGGTTGGTCTCCCGTTACGCCGACGCGGTGAGCCGTCACGACCGAGCGGCACTCGCCGAGCTGTTCGAACCGGACGCCGTGCTGCGCCTGGACCTCGTCGACCGCCCGTCGCGCGAGCTGCAGGGCCGGGAGTCGATCGTCGAGTTCATCTCCTCAGCGGTGCGTCGCTTCGAGTTCGTGGAGCCGTTCCCCCTCAACGTCATCGGCGCGATCACCTCCACCGGTTCCACCACAGGTGAGGTGCTCGACGGAGCGAGGGCACGCATCCGCACCCACATGTGCGAGGTCCGCCGACACGGCCCAGACGATCCTGATGCCGGGTGCTGGTCGACGGCGTTCGGCCTCTACCAGGACGACGTCGTACGGCGCGACGGCCACTGGCGGTTCACCGAGCGCTCCTACCGGTCCCTCGCACGCACCGGTGCGGTCACGACCCGCGACGGGTTGGTGTTCCCACCACCGGACCTGCGCGCCGGACCGTGAGCGACTCGTCGGCACCTGCCGGCCCCGCCGCACCTCCCCGGTTGATCCCCGCCGCACCCCAGCAGTCGTGGCTCGAGCTGTTCTACGACCTGGTGTTCGTCGCGGCGATCGTCGTGATGTCGACGACCTACTCGAACTACGCCGGCGTCGACGGCGTCATCTGGTTGGCGTTGGTGTTCTCGCTGATGTGGTTCACGTGGCTGAGCACCACCATGCTGTTCGGCGCCGGGTTGGTCACGACCTTCTGGACCCGGACGCTCCTCCTCGCGCAGATGGTCTTGGTGCTCACCGTCGCGATCGCGTCGGACTACTCGCGGGCCGACAGCACCCGGGCGGTCGGGCCGCTGTTCGCTGCGGTGCTGGTCTCGCTCGCGCTGCTCATCCGCGCGGCGCGGCGGACCACCCCGCGGCTCGGCGTCGCGTACCGCGGCTCCGTGGTCCGCTGCCTGCTGGCAGCAGCGGTGTTCGTGGCGGTCGCCTTCATCGGATGGCCGTGGTGGTACCCGCTGGTGTGGGTCGGTGGGCTCCTGTTGTTCGTCCTCCCGACGACCGCCGCCCAGCGTCGCCTGCCGATGGACTCCCACCACACCGTGCACCGCTTCGGTGAGTTCACGATCATCATGCTGGGCGAGGTGTTCGTGAAGCTCGGCATCACCGCGTCGCAGGAACCCCTCGACGAGATCGACCTGTTCGCCCTGCCGCTCGCCACGGCTGTGGTCTTCGGCGTCTGGTGGCTCTACTTCACCGACGTACCGACCGCCGGGCTGTCGCAGCATCCCGGACGACGCCTCGCGTGGGTGCACCTGCACTTCCCGATGCACCTCGGACTGATCGCGACAGCCGTCGCTCTCGCTCACACGCTCGGGACCGGGCACGGTTCCTCGGACCACGGCGGCTCGACGATCGGATCGATCCAGTACATCGTGATCCCCGTCGCGGTGATCCTGGTGTCCATCGGACTCATCGGCCGGTACGGCGGCGCACCGCGTGATCTCGCGGTCCGACGTCTTCGCGTGTTCCTGTTGGCCGCCGCAGCGCTCCTGATCGCTGAGGCGCTCCTCCTCGGAGTGGACTCCTACGACCTCGAGGCGAGCACGATCATCGTCACGATCGTCCTGGCGGCGACGGCGTGGAGGATCCGTCGGCTGGGTGAGCCGCCCTCGATCGGTCCCGACGACTGATCAGCCAGACGGCGATGAGCAGCGGCAGGACGAGCAGCGAGATCGCGATCGCGACGACGCCACCGCTGAACGTGACGACCCGGTCGAGCGCACGATCGGATCGTGGTTCTCCAAGTGGCTGCGACACGCTCGACGGGATGGCACATCACCGGCCGCCATTTCCGGATGCGGCCATCGGAGCGACTACCCTCGTCCACTTCCGGGGCTGTAGCTCAGCTGGCTAGAGCACCTGCTTTGCAAGCAGGGGGTCGTGGGTTCGAGTCCCATCAGCTCCACTCTCCGATCCCTTGCCCCCCAAGGGATCTGCACCCACGGTCAGCCATCGGCCGACCCACCCACCGGCCTCGACTCCGCGAAAACCCCGCGAGGACCGGGTGGTAAAGAGGCGATACGCAGTGGCACAAGGTGAGAGCATCGAGGGGTCCTGACGTCGTCCGAGAGGGGGCCGCTGTGAAGTCGTTGGCCTGGCGTCACCAGTTCAAGAGCCAACCGTGGTCCGAACTTCGAGAGCGATACGAGGACCTCGCGTCAGGGGAGCCCGCGTTCGGGTACATGGTGGAGATCGTGAAGAGCGTTGAAGCGTCCCTGAGCAGAGAGCTCCTCGCAGCCATGACGTCGATGCACGACCTGCTGGTGACAGATCGGCCCATTGCCGATCCGCCGCTCGAGGTCCTTCGGGTCTCAGCGCCAGTGGGTTCCCTGAATCCAGCCGACAACGGCGACGTAGTGATCGAGCACCTCTCGCACAGCGGGAGAAACGATCGCGTCGAACGCTCGGCGGCGGAGGCCGTGCCTCTGTTCTGGCGCTTCGTCGTGGAGAAGTTCGGGATCGAGGGACAGCAGGCAGAGAATGGATCGGGTGATGAACCCTGAGACCGGGGCTCTCCGGGCGCGCCTCTCCCATATCTGCAGGGAGCAGCTGAACCCCGAGGCGGCAGCGGTGGTGGAGTCGCTCGCCCGTCCGGCGGTCCGCATGCATCACACGGACGATCCGACTCGGTCGCATCTGGGTGGTGGCGCGCTTCTCGTCGACTCCAACCAGTGGCCTCGTTGGAACGATCGACCACTGTCGCTTGT
>CAYSCB010000338.1:0-3457 GCA_964429335.1 uncultured Aquihabitans sp. | reverse complement strand
CCTCCCCCAGGCTGACGACCTTGACGGTGATCCCGAGCTCCGAGCGGATCGCGAACACGCTCCCACCCTTCGCCGAGCCGTCGAGCTTCGTCAGCACCACCCCGGTGACGTCGGTCGCCTCGGTGAACTGCCGTGCCTGCTGCAGACCGTTCTGCCCGGTCGTCGCGTCGAGGACGAGGAGCACCTCGGTCACGGTGCCGTCGCCCTTGTCGGCCACGCGGCGGACCTTGGCGAGCTCGTCCATGAGGTTCGACTTGGTGTGCAGACGACCGGCGGTGTCCGCGAGCACCACGTCCGCGCCCTTCGCCGAGGCGGAAGCGATCGCGTCGAAGATGATCGAGCTGGGATCGCCACCTTCGGCGCCGCGCACGATGTCGGCGCCGCAGCGATCGGCCCACGTGGTGAGCTGCTCCGCAGCAGCGGCTCGGAACGTGTCGCCCGCGGCCATCACGACCCGGCGGTCCTCGTCGGCGAGACGACGACCCAGCTTGCCGATCGTGGTCGTCTTGCCGACGCCGTTGACCCCGACGAACAACCACACCGTCGGGCTCCGTTCGGCGAACGCGAGATCGACCGGCCCCGACAGGCGCTGCTTCATCTCGGCCTTGACCGCGTCGATGAGCTGCTCCGGTGTGGTGAGCCCCTGTTCCTTGACCGCCGCTCGCACCGAGTCGAGCAGCTCCTGGGTCGGTCCGATGCCGACATCCGCGCGGATCAGCGCCTCTTCGAGGTCGTCCCAGGTCTCCTCGTCGATCGAGGAGCGCGACAGGATCGAGCCCATGTAGCCGGAGAAGGTGGAACGCGCCCGTGCGAGCCGCTCCCGGAACGAAGGACGGACCAGCTCCTCGACGCCGGCGGCCCGATCCGCCTCCCAGGCCGCCTCGGCTGCCTCGGCGGCCGCGATGTTGGCGGCCTCCTCCTCCTCGGTGAGCTCCGGACCGACGATCTCGACCGTCCCGCCGAACATCGTCCCGCGGGGTTCGACGACCTCGACCTCGGGTTCGGTGAGCGTGTCGCGGTCGTCGGGCTCGTACACCTCGTGCGGCGGCCGTGCCCGTTCGTCGACGAGGGTGCCGATCGACGGGTCCGACGGTGGTGGCTCGAGCGACTCGCCCCGACCCCGACGCGAGATGAGCACGGCGCCGACCACGACGACGAGCACGGCGGCGATGACGAGGATCACGAGGGGTTCCATCGCGTCGGAGCCTACAAGTGCCCCGGCACCGACAAGCTGAAGCACGGATCAGCAACTTCGGCCTGCGCGGTGCACATCACACCGCCGACCCCGTACCGTTGCGTCCTGACACGATCCCGTCACGGCACACCGTCGCGGCGGACCGCCGACCTGGAGACCGACCCACCGTGGACCAGCCTTCCCCGACGCCCACCACCGCACCGGCGGCCGACATCGAACGGCTCCTGTTCGAGCTCAAGAAGGTCATCGTCGGCCAGGACCGTGCGATCGAGCGGGTCCTCACCTGCCTCATCGCCGGTGGACACTGCCTGCTCGAGTCCGTCCCGGGTCTCGCCAAGACGTTGACGGTGGAGACCCTCGCCAGCTCCGTCGGTGGCACGTTCTCCCGCATCCAGTTCACCCCCGACCTCCTGCCGGCGGACCTCGTCGGCACCCGGATCTACCGAGCGTCCTCGGAGCGCTTCGACGTGGAGCTCGGACCCGTGTTCGCCAACTTCGTGCTCGCGGACGAGATCAACCGTGCCCCGGCCAAGGTGCAGTCCGCACTGCTGGAGGTCATGGCGGAGCACCACGTCACGATCGGCGGCAAGCGCTTCGATGCGCCGCAGCCGTTCCTGGTGCTCGCCACGCAGAACCCGATCGAGTCCGAGGGCGTCTACCCGCTGCCCGAGGCGCAACGTGACCGCTTCCTGATGAAGGTGCTGCTCGACTACCCCTCCCCCGCCGAGGAGGTCGAGATCGTGCAGCGGATGGGGACGAACCCGCCGGAGGCCGAACAGGCGCTCACCCTCACCCAGGTCGAGCAGCTCCAGCGGGCCGCTGAGCAGGTGTTCGTCGACCGCAGCGTCCTCGAGTACGCGGTGAACCTCGTGCTGTGCACCCGGACGCCGGAGAACTTCGGTCTCCCCGAGCTGCGCGTGTTCATCGAGCTCGGTTCCAGCCCGCGCGCATCGCTCGGGCTCATCCGGGCCGGTCGTGCGCTCGCCCTGCTGCGCGGTCGCACGTACCTCACGCCGCAGGACGTCTTCGACGTCGCGCCCGAGATCATGCGCCACCGGATGCTGCTGTCCTACGAAGCGCTCGCCCAGGACGTCGATGTCGAACAGGTGCTCGCACGCGTGCTCGGCACGGTTCCGGCGCCGCGGCTCAGCCCCGCCCACTCGGGCGGCGACGCCTACTACGGCGCGACGACCGACGCCACGTCCTGGAACGCTGCTGCGGCTCCAGCCGCCAGCGGCAGCTGGGGGAACGGCCCGCAATGAGCGGCCTGTCCTCGACCCTCGGGCTCGTCGGTGAACGACCGGCCGAGGAGATCCTCCGCCGGCTCACGCTGGATGTGAACCGCAAGCTCGACGGCATGCTGCACGGCGACTTCCTCGGCCTGGTCCCCGGCCGTGGCGGCGAACCCGGCGAGACCCGCGCCTACGAACCCGGCGACGACGTCCGTCGGATCGACTGGAACGTCACCGCCCGCATGCAGAACCCCTACATCCGCGAGACGATCGCCGATCGCGAGCTCGAAGCCTGGCTGGTCGTCGACCGATCGGCACGCCTCGACTTCGGCACAGCGGCGTGCGAGAAGCGGGACCTGGTGCTCGCCGCAGCAGCCGGGGTCGGCCTCCTGACCGGGCGGGGCGGCAACCGGGTCGGCGCGATCGTGCTGCGCGGGGAGGAGATCACGACCGTTCCGCCCCGTCACGGGCGCACGCACCTGCTCGGCATCCTCGAACGCATCATGTCGACCCCCCGCAGCGACGGATCGGGACCAGCGGACCTCACCGCCGCGCTGCGGCGCGCCGGCGCCATAGCCCCGCGCCGCGGACTCGGCGTGGTGCTGTCGTACTTCCTCGTGTACCCGCACGGGTGGACGACGGCGCTCGTCGGGCATTGGTCGAGCGAGGCACGTCGTTGCTGCCGGCCGGGATCGTGGAGGTCGTCGGCGACTTCGAGGAAGGCGACGTGGTCGAGGTGCGCGATGCCACCGGCGTTCCGGTTGCCCGTGGCATCGTCCTCAGCGACGCTTCGGAGTTGCGCCAGGTGAAGGGCCATCGCACCAGCGATCTACCGTCAGGCGCGGCACACGAGGCAATTCACCGCGACGATCTGCTGCTGTTGGTCTAGCGCCCGAAGCGCTTGCGCAGCTCGGTGATCTCCGGTGCGCCCATCAGCAGCAGGACGGCCAGGTACACGACTGCGCCGGTGACGGTGCCCACGCCGAGGCGGAGGAGGGCCTGCACACCGGTGTTGCCACCGACCTGGCGG
>CAYSCB010000337.1:0-3470 GCA_964429335.1 uncultured Aquihabitans sp. | reverse complement strand
GTTCGCACAGGGTGCCGAGGTGGCTCGGACGGCCGGGGCGATGCCGCTCGGCCGGCTGAAGGCGTGGCTGGAGCCGCAGCTATCGCGCGCATGACCGCCAGTGATCGCGCCAAGTGGGAAACCCGTTGGCAAAGGCGTCATCTTGAGCGCGGTAGTCCCGAGCCGTTCGTGGTCCGTCATCTGGCCGGCGGCGAAGGTGGCGCGGTCCTTGACGTGGCGGCCGGCAACGGTCGCCACGCGCTGTGGCTCGCACAGGCAGGCTACGCCGTCACCGCCATCGACATATCCGCGACGGCCGTCGCGGCGCTGCAGCGCGCGGCGGCGGCACGCGAGCTGACGTTGGCGACGCGCGTTGCCGATCTCGACGTGGCCCGAGCAGTCGATCCGGCCCTTCTCGCCGATCGCCTAGTAGCTCCCCATCGTGAAGTAGCCGTACTCCTGCAGGTTGATGTAGCCGTCGATGAGGCAGTTGTCCCCGAAGCGGATCCGGCTCGGGTCACCGGAGAGGTTCGTGATCTGGGCGTTGTCGCCGGCGATGAAGCCGTCACCGATGGTGCACATGCGTCGGAACCGCCGCTCAGCGGCGAGCGCACGCAGGAAGAAGTCCCCCGTGCGGTAGGCGTTGCCGATCGCCCCGACGGCGGACCGCGACCGCGGGCTCGTCGTGAGGCGAGAGATGACCTCCGAGCGGACCCGCTGCTTCATCGTGATGGGGGCGGCGTCGGTTCTCATCTGGTCCTCGAATCGTTGATCCCCCAACGGGGTGGACGTGCCGAGCGAGCGACGGACCAGCTCGGCGACGGCGGGTGCATGGGCCGGCTGCATCAGCCCGGCGTGGTCGGTGTCGACCGTCGTCGGCCCGACGGGGTGAGCGAGGAAGTCGCTCCAGTCGGCACCGGGCACCGAGCCGAAGAGGTCGCTGCGGCCGGCGACGACCAGCTCGGTGGGCGTGGTGAGGATCCCGGACGGGCGGTGGGTGGCCATCGCCGTGAGCGAGGTCGCCGTCGTGGTCCAGAGGTCGCCGAGGTGGCGACGTACCCGCTCCGGGGTCCAGCGGGTCCCGCTGGTCACGATGCGGTCGACGAGCGGCGTGAGGTCCGCGTCGGCGACGAGGGCGGGCAGGTCCCCGTCGCCCGGTGGATCGATGCCGAAGAGCTCGACGAGGTGATCGCCGAGCAGCTGGCGGACCCGTTCGACGCGGTGCGTCCGGGTCTGATCGTCGTCGGGAGCGAACGGCGGCGGCGGATCCAGCAACCAGAGGCGCTGCACCGTCTCACCGGCGGCCTCGAGCGCGAGCGCGATCTCCACAGCGACCAGAGCGCCGAAGGAGTAGCCGCCGATCCGGTACGGACCGGACGGCTGTTGGGCGCGTATGGCACGGAGGTGGGCCTCTGCCAGAGCGGGGATGGAGGACACCGCGTCCCCGTCGGACTCCACCGCCCAGAGATCCTGCTCGGCGAGCAGCGTGCCGAGCGGCCCGAAGACCTCGGCCGATCCGAAGATGCCAGGGATCCACCAGGAGGCGGGTCCACCACCACGCTGGACCGCGACTGCTCGTGACCCATCGCCGTCCGCTGGTTCCCCGCCCGGGCCGCGTCCCGGCATCGTCCGGACCTGAGGTGCGAGCAGCGCCGGGATGGCGTTGTCGACGAGGTGCGCGGTGAGGTCGTCGATCGTCATGCTCCGCGACAGCTCGCTCAGGGGCACCTCGTAGCCGAAGACGTCCTGGATCCGGCTGCGCATCTCCATGCCGACGAGCGAGTCGACGCCGTAGGTGTCCACGGGTTCGGAGCCGTCGATGGCGGATCCGTCGATCCCGATGATCGCTGCGATCTCCTCGGTGAGGTGTCGGGCGACGATCGACCTTCGCTCGGAGGGTGCTGCCGTGGCGAGTGCTGCAGCGAGGGAGGCGTCCGCGGGGTGGATCTCGACCTGCTCCTCGGAGATGGCCAGCTCGGCGAACCACTCCGTGGAGGCCGCCGACGTGGCTGCCAGCTCGTCGCGCCCGTCCGGGTCGTACACGGCGGACTCGACCTCCGCGAGCAGGACACGATCGAGGACAGCGAGAGCGGTGGCTGCTGCGATGCCGGGACCCACGAGGAACGTCGTCGTGGGCAGCCCGTGTTGACGTCGCGTGTCCATGGCGGTCGCAGCGAGCAGCTCGTCGGGATCCGGCCGCGACGTGCCGAGGAGCAGGGCGGACGGGCCGATCCACACCATCGGGACATCGAGATCGACCAGCAGATGACCCGGTGCGGCTCCGACGGCGATCACGCCGTCGGGTGCGTCGGTCGACTCGTCGAGCGGTGAGACCGACGCTCCACGGGCACCGAGCCCATCGACCACTGCGTCGTCCCGGGACTCATCGTCGGCTGCGAGCACCGCCCAGCGCCCGTCGGCTGCCCATCGGTCCGACCTCTCCTCGACAGGGGTCGCCGGGTCGCCGACGACGGCGACGAGCGGTCCATCCGGCCGCGTCCCTGCGAGATCAGCAAGGGTTCTCAGCGCGACGTCACGCTCGCTGTCCGCTTCGAGGAGGGCACCGAAGGTGGCTGCGACGACCCCCGGGTCGAGCTCAGCCGCAACGGGGAGGTCCGGGATCAACTCCTGGAGTGCGAGCAGCGCACGCATGCCGGACGCGTTGTCGGGCACCGGCCAGGCGCGTGATGCCTCAACGTCGACCCTCGTGGTCGCTGCTCCCCGGAGGACGGTTGCGACGGTGCGCCCACGGATGTCGGTCGGACCGTCGACGACGCGTCCGACCGCGGCGACGCCTGCCGGCTCTCCGGCCACCGCGAGCTCCCGGGAGGCGCCGGCGAGTAGCACGCGATCGATCACGATCCGTGCTGGTGTCGCCGATGTGGTCCTGCCCGGTGTGGTCCTGCCCGATGACGGCTCGCTGGTCCACGACCGCGCCGCAGTGGTCTGCACGACGTGGATCAGGCCGTCATCTCCCCAGACAGCGGTGTGCTCACGTTGACCGGCCGGGGCGTCGCTGCGCACGACGTCCGGAACCGGAACGACATCCAGCCTGCCCCGCTGCGCCGTTCCCCGTCGGATCCTGACGAGTTGCGGCGTGTCGTCGCGCCGCAACAGGCCGACGAGGGTGTCGGTCGAGGCAGGATCACCGTCGAGATCGACGCCACACAGGTCCACCTCCGGGTGCTCCCGGATGAGCGCCGGCATCAGGGGGAGCCCCGTGTGGTCGTCGGAGATGACGCGGACGGTGCGTCCTGCCAGCCCAGGGTTCACCAGCAGGTCCCGGAGCGCTTCGGACTCGATGCCGACCACGACGACCTCGCCGGCACGGTCCGCAGCGAGTCGCTCGTCGATGTCGCCCATGTCGGCGCGGATCGCTCCGGGAATGCCGGCGAGGTGGTCCTCGATCGGTCCCGGGGTGGCGGCGACGACGATCATGGAGCGGGTGGCGGATCCGCCGTCGTCACCGTCGACGGCACTCGGCAGATCGG
>CAYSCB010000336.1:0-3474 GCA_964429335.1 uncultured Aquihabitans sp. | reverse complement strand
CACGCGACGCATCTCGTCGACCTCGACGTCGCCGATGCGCGCCAGCTCGCCGAAGATCCGGGGCGGCTCCCACGACGATGGGTCGATGACGGCGTCCGCCGCGTCGCCGATCACGCGGTTCAGGTTGCCCGGCAGCCCTCCGCCGGTGATGTGCGCGACGGAGTGCACGGGCACCGCGTCGAGGAGCGTCCGGATCGCGGGTGCGTAGATGACCGACGGCCGCAGGAGCTCATCGGCGACGGTGGGCGCGCCGGGATCCTCCCAGGCCGGATCGTCGAGGCCCTTGCCCGCCACGTCGAACAGCAACCGTCGAGCCAGCGTGTAGCCGTTGGAGCGCAGCCCCGGTGACGGCAACGCCAGGAGCAGGTCGCCGGGAGTGACGGCCTCACCGGTGATCATCGCCGAACGGTCCACCGCGCCGACAGCGAAGCCGACGAGGTCGAACTCGCCCGGTTCCATGACCCCGGCGTGCTCGGCCATCTCGCCGCCGACCAGGGCGCAGCCGGCCTGACGACAACCCTCGGCGACACCGGACACCAGCGACTCGATGATGTCGGGATCCACCCGACCGATCGAGATGTAGTCGAGGAAGAACAACGGCTCGGCACCCTGGCAGACGAGGTCGTCGACGCACATGGCGACGAGGTCCAATCCGATCGTGTCGTACCGACCGGCGGCCGTGGCGACGAGCGCTTTGGTGCCGACGCCGTCGGTGGTCGACACCAGCACCGGATCCGCGTACCGGGTGGTGTCGAGCGCGAACAGGCCGCCGAAGCCACCGATGCCGCCCATCACCTCCGACCGGGCGGTCGAGCGGACGTGTGGCTTGATCCTTTCGACAGCGTCCTCGCCCGCGACGATGGACACGCCTGCATCCGCGTAGGTCTCACCCATCGGACGCGGCGCCTCCGACATGGGGCAGGGCGTCCTCCGACGGCAGCAGCCCGGCGTCCTCCAGGAGCACCGATCCGATGTCGGAGACGCCCCCGAGCTGCGACGGGGCATCCATCTCGAGCACGCGTCTGCCGATCTCGACGGGGATCTCGACCGGGTACACACCGGTGAGGCAGGCATCGCAGAAGCCGGCCCCCGGGGCTCCGACCGCGGCGACGAGTCGGTCGAGGGTGAGGTACGCGAGCGAGTCGACACCGAGGTAGCGACGGATCTCGTCGACCTCCAGGTTCGCAGCGAGGAGCTCACCCCGCGTGCCGGTGTCCATCCCGTAGAAGCACGGCCAGCGGTACGGCGGCGACGACACCCGTAGGTGGACCTCGCGCGCGCCGGCCTCGCGCAGCATCGACACCATCGCCTTGGTCGTCGTGCCCCGGACGATCGAGTCGTCGACGACGACGAGCCGCCGACCGTTGATGTTCTCCCGGAGCGGGTTGAGCTTCATGCGCACGCCGAGCGCCCGCATCTCCTGGCTCGGGGCGATGAACGTCCGACCGATGTAGCGGTTCTTGACCAGACCGTGGCCGTAGGGCACCCCGGACCGCCGCGCGTAGCCCTCTGCGGCGGGTATCCCGGACTCGGGCACACCCATCACCATGTCGGCGTCGACCGGCGCCTGCTCGGCGAGCTGCTCGCCCATCCGCACACGCGCCTGGTGCACGTTGCGGTCATAGAGCTGCGAGTCCGGTCGGGCGAAGTAGACGAACTCGAACAGGCAGAGCTTCGGGTCGATCGCGGATGGAGCAAACGGGCGGAGCGACCGCACACCGGCGGCGTCGATGACGACCATCTCGCCGGCGTCGAGCTCACGGACGAAGTGGGCGCCGACGATGTCGAGCGCCGGGGTCTCCGACGCCAGCACCCAGCCGGAGTCGAGCTTGCCCAGGCACAACGGCCGGAAACCGTGCGGGTCCCGCACGCCGATCACACGTTGGCGGTCCATCAGGGTAAGCGAGAACGCTCCCTCGAACCTCGGGAGCACAGCGACGAGCGCCCGCTCCAGGGTGTCGTCGGCGACGCCGATGCGGTCGCACTCGAGTGCCAGCAGCTCTGCCATCACCTCGGTGTCGCTCGACACGGTCCCGGAGAGCATCCCCGCCTCGTCGACGAGATCGGCGGTGTTGACGAGGTTGCCGTTGTGGGCGAGCGCGAACTGGACGTGGCCGACGTCTCGGAAGAGCGGCTGGGAGTTCTTCCACATGCTCGACCCGGTGGTCGAGTAGCGGGTGTGGCCGATCGCGAGGTCGCCGTCGAGCGCGGCCAGGGTTCGGTCGTCGAACACGTTCGAGACGAGCCCCATCTCCTTGACGACGGTCAGGTGGTCGCCATCGGACGTGGCGATGCCCGCGGACTCCTGACCCCGGTGCTGGAGCGCGTAGATCCCCAGATAGGCGAGGTGCGCAACGGGGGAACCCGGCGCGTACACGCCGAACACGCCGCACGCCTCACGGGGTTTGCCGGCCTCCGGATCGATCATCCCGTCGGCGCCATCAGATCCGGCGGAGTCGGCGTGGATCAGGGCGGGCTCGGCAACCGGGCGCACTGCTCCATCGTGGCACACCGCGGACCACCCGGACGTCGGCCCCGCGTCAGGCGCTCAGGATCCAGGGCTCCCGGGTGAGGCGGTCGACATCGAAGCGATCCAGCACCTCGGCGACGGTCATCTCGTCGCGACCCGGGCGTCCGAGTCCGGCGGAGGCAGCGAGCATGGCGATGACCTGCGGCACCGTCTCCCCGAGCGCCAGACGGTCGGTGAGCGTCACTGCCCCGTCGCGCTTGGCCAGTCGCTCGCCGCCGGGGCCGAGCACGAGGGGTACGTGGAGGTACTCCGCCGTGCCGATCCCCAGCAGCTGCTGCAGGAGGGCCTGGCGTGGTGTCGTCTCCCACAGGTCGTCGCCGCGGACGACGAGGTCCACGCCCTGATCGCCGTCGTCGACGACGACCGCGAGGTTGTACGCGGCAACGCCGTCCGCTCGCCGGAGCACGAAGTCGTCCACGGTCCACGTCCGCTCTCCGAGCATCCGGTCATGGACGGTGACCCGAACGCCGGACGCCCGGAGGCGCAGTGCGGCACGCCGACCGCTCCGTTCGAGAGACCGACGCTCGCTCGAGGTGAGGTCGCGGCACGTCCCCGGATAGACGCCCTCCGGAGCGGGCCCGTGGGGAGCAGCCGACGCTTCGCGGATCTCACGACGCGAGCAGTAGCAGGGATAGACGAGTCCGAGGCGTTCGATCTCCTCGATCGCGGCCTCGTAGCGACCGGACCTCGTCGACTGTCGGACCACCTCGCCGTCGTGGTCGAGCCCGATCGCGGCGAGGTCGTCGATCTGCGACGCTGCGTGGTCCGCCGCGCTCGACGTCGTGAGGTCCTCGATGCGCAGCAGGTGCCGGCCGCCGACGGACCGCGACGCGCACCACGCGAGCAGCGCCGTGCGGAGGTTGCCGAGGTGCAGCGGCGCTGACGGGCTGG
This sequence comes from uncultured Aquihabitans sp., assembly GCA_964429335.1. GTDB lineage: Bacteria > Actinomycetota > Acidimicrobiia > Acidimicrobiales > Microtrichaceae > Dermatobacter. Next base: position 53 of record CAYSCB010000336.1, on the reverse strand, counting down.
GGGCGAACCGACCGGTGGTCACGGACCCGGGAGCACGGCGTCACCACCGGATG
>CAYSCB010000335.1:0-3500 GCA_964429335.1 uncultured Aquihabitans sp. | reverse complement strand
GCTGTTGGACGTTCACCGTCGATGCAGCGGGTCCGGCGTCCGACGACGCGGCGCCCCCCAGGACGGCGACGATCGCGAACGTCGCCGTCGATGCGGCACCGGCGATCGCCACCCGTGAGACCGCAGCGGGATGCCGTCGCTTCTTCCGACGGGCTGGACGTCGCTGCTCAGTCATCGTCGTCCCGACCCTTGTGATGGTCATCGTCGTGGGACTTGTCGTCCTTCGACTTGTCATGCGACTTGTCATCGTCGTGCGACTTGTCATCGTCATGCGACTTGTCATCGTCGTGCGACTTGCCGCCGTCGACGGATGCCAGGTCGGGGTTCGCCACCACTGCACCGGTCTCGTCGACGTAGGTGACGCCGGCGTCAGCGGTGGTCGTGGGGAGCAGCTCGTCGACTGCGGTGAGCCTCCCGACGTTCGTCGCGGGCGGCGGGCTCGTCGCGCTCATGTTGACCGCGACCGCTGCGGTGGCCGCGATCAGCGTGACGGCGATGGCGGCGGCGGCGACGCCGGCCCGGCGCCGCTTGTTGTCACCCGGACGCTTCGGTGCCGTCGGAGCGGGGGTGGTGGGATCGGTGGGTGTCTCGTCCATGTGATCGAGACTACGGAGCGGACCTGAAGCACACGGGTGGGTGAACGGTGAAGATTCGGTGAAGACGCTGACGGCCGCCGTGACGTGTGCGACGGTGTCGACGTGAAGATCCTGGCGGTCGAGGACGACGAGGCCATCGCCGAATCGCTCGTGGTCGGCCTCAGCCGCCACGGATTCGACGTGCTGGTCGCACCGGACGGAGCCACAGCGCTGCACCACGCGGAGCGGTGCGACCTCGTGCTGTTGGATCTCGGGCTCCCCGATCTCGACGGATCCGAGGTCTGTCGTCGGATCCGGGAAGCCTCCGGCGTACCGATCATCGTCCTCAGCGCCCGCTCCGGCGAGCTCGACCGTGTCGTGCTGCTCGAATCAGGCGCGGATGACTACGTCGTCAAGCCGTTCGGGCTCCGCGAGCTCGTCGCACGGATCCGGGCGGTGAGCCGACGCATCGGCGACACACCATCGGCGCAGCGGATCGATCTCGGCGCGCTCGTCGTCGACCTCCGCACCCACGAGGTCGCCGTCGACGGGGATCTCGTCGAGCTCACACCGAAGGAGTTCGACCTCCTCGCCCACCTCGCAGCGGACCCGGGCGCCGTGCTCAACCGTCGTGACATCCTCGAGGAGGTCTGGGACGTGAACTGGTACGGCTCCCCCAAGACCCTCGACGTCCACGTGGCGTCACTGCGCCGCAAGCTCGGCCACCCGGAGTGGATCCAGGCCGTCCGTGGCGTCGGGTTCAAGCTGAGCGTCCCATGACCCGACGGCTCGTCGCGGCGTCGCTCGTGATCACGACGTTCATCCTGCTCACCGTCGAGGTGCCCCTCGGCCTGAGCTACACCGGTCGCGCCGAGGACCGCCTCGTCGCCGACATCGAACGCGACGCCCGGGTGTTCGCCGGGCTCGTCGAGGAGCGTGTCGAGATGGGTGACAGCGCGGCGGTCGTCCGTGCCGCCCGACGGTACGCCTCTCAGACCGACACCCGTGTCGTGGTCACCGACGCCACCGGCATCAGCCTCGTGGACACGTCCGGCACCGACGCCAGGGACTTCTCCACCCGCCCGGAGATCTCCGCCGCGATCGCCGGCACGCAGGCGACCGGCATCCGCACCTCGAAGACCCTCGGCAGGGAGATCGCATACGCGTCCGTGCCGATCTCCTCCGACGGCAAGATCACCGGCGTCGTCCGCGTCAGCACGCCGACCGCCGAGATGCGCTCGCAGATCCGCTGGAACTGGGCCCGTCTGGGACTGCTGTTCGTGCTCATGCTCGTCGCAGCCGCCGCGTTCGGGTCGATGATCGCCCACTGGGCGATGGCACCCGTGTCGCAGCTGGAGACCGGTGCACAGCAGCTCGCGTCCGGCGACCTCACGGGACGCACCCGGGTCGACCGGGGACCTCCCGAGCTCCGCCGGCTGTCAGCGACCTTCGATGAGATGGCGGCACGTCTCGAGACGCTCGTCGGCGCGCAGCGCACGTTCGTGGCCGACGTGTCCCACCAGCTCCGCACGCCGCTCACCGTCCTGCGTCTCCGCGTCGAGTCGATGGACGCTGAGCTCGACGACCCCGTCGACATCGACGGTCTGCGCCGAGACGTCGACGCCGTCCGCGGCGAGATCGAACGACTCATCCGAGTCGTCGAAGGACTGCTGGCGCTGACCAGGGCGGACGGCTCGGCAGCCTCCGCGACGGTGGACGTCGCAGCGGCTGCCCGAGCGGCACGGGAGCGCTGGGACGCGCTGGCCGAGGAGCGATCCGTGGTCATCGGTGTCGACGCGCCGAACACCTCCACGGCATCGGAGGTGCCCGGTGGGATCGACCAGATCCTCGACAACCTCCTCGACAACGCGATCGACGTCGCCCCGGAGCACACGGCGATCGACATCACGGTCGCGGCGCGGCCGAACGAGGTCGTCGTCGGGGTCCGTGACCGGGGACCGGGACTCGACGAGGAAGCCCGACAGAAGGCGACCGAGCGGTTCTGGCGTGGGCCCGACGCGGCGCCCGGTGGAACCGGCCTGGGACTCGCGATCGTCGCTGAGCTGGCCAGGGTCTCCGGTGGCTCGATGACGTTGAAGGACCCTGCCGACGGACCCGGCCTGCTGGTCGAGGTGCATCTGCCCTCGGCCTGACGCTGACGAGTCCTTCACCCAATCTTCACCGTTCGCGTGCACGAACGCTGTAGGTCACCCGGGAAGTATCCCGGGATGGAGATCAACAACATCGGCGCCTTGCCCGCGCACCCGCTCATCGTCCACATCCCGGTGGTGCTCGTACCGCTCGCCACGGTCGGGGCCCTCCTCATGCTGATCAGGCCCTCGTGGCGCGAACGCTTCGAGATCCCCACCGCCGTGCTCGCCGTGATCGCAGCGATCGCCACGCAGCTCGCCATCGGATCCGGCGAGGCACTCGAGGAGCGCGTCGAGGAGTCGAAGCTGGTCAAAGCCCACGCCGGCATCGCCGAGCAGGCCAGACCATGGGTGTTCCTGTTCGCCCTCGTGATGGTCGGTGTGGTCGTCTGGGACATCGTCCAGAAGCGACGGGCAGCAGGATCAGAGGCGGCGCCGGAGACGGTCCGTTCGCGAGCGGCCAAAGTCGCTGTCACTCTCACCGCCGTCGGGCTCATCCTGGGGATCGGATCCAGTGTCCAGATCTACCGGACCGGGCATTCCGGGGCGAAGGCCACGTGGCATGACACACCGCAGGAGCGTCAGGGCGGCGACCACGACGGCGGCGGCGACGGCGGCGACCGGGACGGCGGCTGATCAGCCGATGTCGCGGGTGCGGTAGCGCACCCAGGCGATCCCCAGCAGCGCAACGGCTGTGGCGGCGAGAACCGCGGCGGGCAGCAGCTCGAAGCGCTCGTGGGGCATCTTCGGTGCGTGCGTGTACGGCGACAGGTCG
>CAYSCB010000334.1:0-3502 GCA_964429335.1 uncultured Aquihabitans sp. | reverse complement strand
CCGTTCGCTCCGGCCGATCTGGTGGGATTGGCAGACGAGTGGACCAGACGCCTCCACCGGACCGCCTCCAGGGTCCTCGACGCGTTGGAGCGGCCTCGCACGTTGACGCTGAGCGACGGTGGACTGTGGTGTCGCTCGCTGTCGTTCCGCCATCCCGCCGCGACGGGTGGCGGCCCTGCCGGGCTCGCGTTCCGGGGTGTGCCGGTGCTCCCGCCGCCGGAGGACGTCGCAGGTGCCCCGTGGGAGTCGTCGATGCCCACCGACGGCGTCCGCGTCCCCGCTGATGCGGACGCCGAGACGATCAGGGACGTGCTACGTCAGTCCGTGTCGTCGTCGGCATAGGCGTCGTCGTCGACATCGTCGTACGGGGACTCGAGATCGTCGGAGGCCGGTGGTCGACCCGCCTCCAGATCGGTGAAGATGGCCTCGATGTCGAGGTCCGGACCACGCTTCAACGCACGGGCTTCTTCGTAGCGGCGATGCCGACCCTTCTTCACAGAGCACTCCCCGTCATCAACGACCGGAATGCGCAGTGTAGCGCGGGAGCGCGGGAGTCATCGGTCCACGAGGACGAGTCCGTGTTCGCGGTCGAACGCCAGCGCGGCCTCTCCAGCGAGAAGTCGCCGGATCGGCTCCCCGACCAGGTCCGCCCGCCACCCCTGGCTGAGTCGGGCCCCCGGTACGCCACGCAGCAGGTCTTCCAGGTCGGCACGCGTCGCGAGCACGGAGGTCTCCAGCTCCAGCTCCCGTGCCCGCTGGCTGACCCAGGCCGAGACCAGCGGGACGGCTGGTCGCAACTCGGCCGGTAGCTCGCGCACCTCTGATGTCGGAGCTCGCTGCGGACGGCGACCGGCTGCTGAGGCGACCACGGCCAGCAGGTCGTCCCCCATCCCCGACCGGAGGCTGCGTCCGTCGACGCCGCGGAGCGCCCGGAGCTCCTCGATCGTGTCCGGGGCAGCGGAGGCCACCGATACGACCCCGAGATCCGACAGGACGAACCTGGGCGTCTGGTCGGTCTCGATCGCCCGTCGTTCGCGCCATGCTGCGACGGCTTGAGCGACCGCGAGGGTCGTGCCCCGCAGATGGCGCAGCTCCTTGATCCGCCGCCACGCCTCCTCTGGGTTCCGCGGGCCGCGTGACTCGGTCCGGAGCTCCTCGCAGGCGTCCATCACCCACTGGTCCCGTCCACGGTCGACGAGCCGTCCCCAGAGGATGTCGTGGAGCTCGAGCAGATGGGCGACGTCGCCGCTCGCGTAGTCGAGTTGCGCTGGTTTGAGGGGGCGGCGCAGCCAGTCGGTCAGGCGGTCGGCCTTGGGCGCTCGGACCCGCAGCTCCCGTTCCAGCAACGTCGACAGCGACGGGCTCGTGTAGCCGAGGAACCCTGCGGAGATCTGCGTGTCGACGAGTCGCGTGGGGATCGTGCCCGTCGAGCGCTCGAGCACCTCCATGTCCTGACGAGCGGCGTGCATGACTGCGATGGCATCACCGGAGAGGATCCGCCCGAACGGCTCGAGATCGACCTTCAGCGCGTCCACCAGAGCGACGCCGTGGGCGTCGGCGATCTGCACGAGCGCGACGCGGGGGAAGTAGGTCCGCTCACGGTGGAACTCGGTGTCGATCGCGTAGCGGTCCTGGCCGTCGAGCCGGTCGAGCAGGTCGGCGAAGGCGCGGTCGTCCTCGATCAGGGTGTGCCCGCCGCCGTCCGGAGCTCTCACCGTCCGCGATGCCTCAGCTTCCGGGCGGACCGGAGTCGACGGGACGACCGGAGTCGATCCAGGCCAGCATCCCTCCGATGACGTTGACCGCGTCGATGCCGTTCGCGACCAGGAGCTCGACGGCCCGTGCGCTGCGCGCCCCACTCCGACAGATCACGTTGACGACCTCGACGTCGGGGATCTCGCCATGCCGTGCCTGGAGCTCCGGCAACGGGATGAGCACCACCCCCGGGACCCGGACCTCGACGTACTCATCGAGGTTGCGCACATCGAGCACCACGCCACCGGCGTCGCAACGAGCAGCGAGCTCATCGATGGTGATCTCCTCGATGGCCATCGGATGCAACCTACCCCTCTGTGGGCGTCGTTCCGTACACGGCTGGTCCGAGGATGGCAACCAGATCCTCCGGGCGATCGACGTCGCGCAACGCCATGGGACGTCGCGGCTCGAGGTGTCGAACCCGGATTGCCGGCGACTTGAAGGCACCACGCAGGCTGCGCTCCCCCGATTCGAACGACTCGACTGCCACAGCCGCCGCCGACGGTGCCAGCGCGACCGCTGACCACTGCGTCCGTCGTCCGACGTCGAAGACGGCGAGATCGGATCTCCCGTCAGCACCCGACGGCGCTGCGATCTCCGCGAGCAGCGGCGCCAGGTCTTCACCGGTGATCAGCGGCAGGTCACACGCGCACACCACCAGCGCAGCGTCGGGTTCACGGCGCGCGACCGTGGCGATCGCCCCCAGCGGTCCGGATCCGGGATGGTCGTCGTCGATCCACGTGCGGCCCAGCATCGAGAGTCGCGCTCCGTTCCCTCCGACGAGGAGAACCTCGTCGACGCCGGCGTCGTCGAGCGCAGCCCCGACATGGGCAGAGAAGGGTCGTTCACGAGACACGAGCAGCGCCTTGTCGGCACCCATGCGGGAGCTCGCCCCACCGCAGAGCACGACGCCGACGACCCTGGTCATGCCGACTTCAGGCCCGATCGACGACGCCGCCATAGGTGTGCTCGCCTCCACGGTCCGCGTCGTGGTGTGCCACCGAGTCGGCCAGGTCGGTGACGAACTGCTCCACCACGCGGTCGTGTCCGGGCGACAGCATGACGTGCAGACCGCCCTGCTGGCGGTCGAGGTTCCAGCCACGGTCGTCCATGGCATCGGCGATCCCGCCGATGTCGAGATGGCTTCCGCTGAGGACGGCGTCTGCGTCGACGCCGAACTCGAACAACGACAGGTCGGGATCGGAGGTGACGCTCACGCCGTCGACCGACGCGATGCCGGCGGTGAAGCCTCGCATCGCGGTGCGGACGCGATCGGCCAGACGCAGGTAGCCGTCCTCACCGAGGTGGGTCATGGTCGCCCATGCTCCGGCGATCGGCGGTCCGGGTCGCGTTCCGGCTGAGGTCGACGACGCGTACAGACCACCCGGCCAGGAGTCGTACATGAAGATCTGCCGTTGGTAGAGGTCGGGATCGCGGTACAGGATCGTCGACGCACCCTTGTAGGCGTATCCGTACTTGTGGATGTCGGCCGACAGCGACGTCACGCCCTCGACCCGGAAGTCCCACGGCGGAACCGGTTCTCCGAGGCGCTCCCACCACGGCAGGAGGTAGCCGCCGAGGCAGGCGTCGACGTGGCACAGGAGGCCACGATCTGCGGCCAACCGTGCGATCTCGGCGATGGGATCGATGACACCGAACGGGTAGCAGGGAGCCGAGACCACGATGAGGGCCGTCCGCTCGTCGACGGCGTCAGCGAACCGGTCGGGGTCTGCCCGACCGTCGGATC
>CAYSCB010000333.1:0-3538 GCA_964429335.1 uncultured Aquihabitans sp. | reverse complement strand
CACGACCGGTTGGCGAAGGGCGACGTCGCGCAGCGACGCTGCGACGTCCGCGCCGTCGACGACGCCCTCGATGTACGCGAGCGACACGTCGGTGTGGTGGTCCTCGGCGAAGAAGCGGAGGAAGTCGGTGACCCCCGTGGCTGCCGCGTTGCCGCAGGAGACGGCGCGGGAGATCCCGACGCCGGTGGCGCACGACCAGTTCATGAAGCTGGAGACGAAGTTCCCGGACTGGCTGGCGACGCCGATGCGACCGGCCGGTGGGTAGGGAGCGACGATCTGGGCGCACAGGCGGGCCGGGGTGGAGACGACGCCCTGTCCGTTGGGACCGACGAGGAGGATGCCGAGGTCGTCGCAGAGCGCCACGAGCTCCGCCTGGGCGCGTTCGCCCTCCTCGCCGGCCTCTCCGTATCCGGCCGAGGTGAGGAAAGCAGCTCGGATGCCCTTCGCAGCGGCGGCGCGCAGGAGCTCCTCGTTCGCCGATCGTGGGGTGCAGATGAAGATCAGGTCCGCCTCACCGGCAGGGAGCTCGTCGAGGGAGCGCATCGTCGGGATCCCCAGGACCGGGTTGCCGTCGAGGTTCGTCGCGAAGACACGACCCGTGTAGCCCGACGCGAGGATGTTGTGGAGGCTCACGAAGCCGAACTTGCCGGGATGGGTGGATGCGCCCGCGACCACCACACCGCGCGGTTCGAAGAGCTTCAGGAAGTCATCGACGCTCGGGGTCACCGTGGCGGGTCCTGGATCGTGAGCTCGACGAGCGCATCGACGGCCACTACCCGACCGTCGCAGATGATCAGGGGGTTGAGGTCCACCGACACCAGCTCCGGGGTCGACGTTGCGACATCCGACAGAGCGAGCAGCACGTCGATCACCGAGGAGCGGTCCAGGGCCGGTTCGCCCCGGAACGCACCGAGGATCGCCTGGGAGCTCAGGTCCTCGATCATCTCCTCTGCGTCCACCTTGGAGATCGGCGCCAGGCGGACGGTCACGTCGGCCAGCGCCTCGGCGAGCACGCCACCGAGGCCCAACAGGACGGTCCGGCCGAACTGGGGATCGGTCGCGACGCCGGCGATGAGCTCCCTGGCGCCCGACAGCATCGGCGCGATCAGCACACCGGTCGCTCCGTCGTCCGGGGTCGCCGCCGCCAACAGCTCGGCGGTCGCTTCCGCCACGGCGTCGCCACCTGTGAGGCCGAGGCGGACCAGGCCCCGCTCGGTCTTGTGCGCGACCTGGGTGCCGCAGAGCTTCGCGACGACCGGGACGCCGAACTCCGCGAGGGCCTCCCTGGCCTCGTCGGGCGTGGTGACGAGCCGTTCCTCGGCGAACGGCACGCCGAAGGGGGCGAGGTACGCCTTGGATTCCGCCTCCGAGAGCGTGCGTGTCGCCGGGGTGCGCGCGGGTGCAACAGCCACGGGCGGCAACCCTACGCGACCGGATCGCTACGATCGGCTCGTCACCGACCGGACAGGACTCCCGCCATGTCGAACACCCCGCTGTCGCACGACCCGCTGTCGAAGCACCATTCGGATCCCCAGCTCGAGCAACGCGCCATCGACGTCATCCGCGGTCTCGCGATGGATGCTCCGGCGAAGGCGAGCTCCGGCCACCAGGGGACGGCGATGGCACTGGCCCCGCTCGCACACGTCCTGTGGACCCGGATCATGCGCTACGACGCCGCCGCTCCCGACTGGGCCGACCGCGACCGGTTCATCCTGAGCTGCGGGCATGCGTCGATCCTGCAGTACGCGATGCTGCACCTCACCGGCTACGACCTGAGCCTCGGGGACCTGGAGCAGTTCCGGCAGTGGGGCTCGCGCACGCCGGGCCACCCGGAGGTCGGCCACACCCCCGGCATCGAGGTGACGACCGGACCGTTGGGCCAGGGCTTCGCGAACGGCGTCGGCATGGCGATCGCCGAGCAGTCCCTCCGCGTCCGGTTCGGCCCGGACGTGTGCGACCACCACATCTGGGCGATCGTCTCCGACGGTGACCTCTCCGAGGGCGTCAGCCACGAGGCAGCCTCGCTCGCCGGCCACCTCGGCCTCGGACGCCTCGTGTACGTCTACGACGACAACCACATCTCGATCGACGGACCGACCGAGCTCGCGCTGACCGACGACCCGGTGAAGCGCTTCCAGGCCTACGGATGGCACGTCCTGGAGCTGGGCGAGGCGTCCGAGGACCTCGACGCCCTCGAGTCGGCCCTGCTGCAGGCGAGAGATGTCGAGGTCCGACCGTCGCTCATCGTGGTGCGGAGCCACATCGGCTACCCGTCCCCACGACTCACCGACCAGGCGTCCGCACACGGGCTCGCGTTCACCGCCGAGGACATCGCCGCGACCAAGGCGGTGATGGGCCTGCCCGACGAGGCGTTCTACGTGCCGGAGGACGTCGCGGCGTTCTACCGCGAAGCGGGCGCACGCGGCAGGGTCGTGCGCGAGGACTGGGAGCAGCGCGCGCATGCCGCTCTGTCGGGCCGGGAGGCCGAGTGGGAGGCGACGCTCGGCGCCCGCGGACTTCCGGGTTGGGAGACGCGCCTTCCGACCTACGACGCTGGCGAGCACCCGCCGACCCGGGTCGCGAGCGGCGACTGCGTGGCGGCGTTGGCCGACGTCGTCCCCGGCTTCCTCGTCGGTGCTGCCGACCTCATCGGCAACACCGGCACGAAGCTCCCGGGGGCTCCGGTGCTCGCCCCGGGCACGCCGGACGGGGCGCAGGTGCACTTCGGCATCCGTGAGCACGCCATGGGGTCGATCCTGGTCGGAGCTGCTCACCACGGCGGCGTCCTCCCGGTCGGTGGCACGTTCCTCGTCTTCAGCGACTACATGCGCCCTGCGGTGCGGCTCGCCGCGCTGTCGCAGGCTCGATGCATCTTCGTGTGGACCCACGACTCCGTCGGCGTCGGCGAGGACGGGCCCACGCATCAGCCGGTGGAGCACGTGATGTCCTTGCGCCTGATCCCGGACCTCACGGTGATCCGCCCGGCTGACGGCAACGAGACGGCCGCGGCCTGGCGCCTGGCGATCGACGGCACCGGACCCGTGGCGCTCGTCCTGAGCCGCCAGAGCACACCGGTGCTCGACACGACGGCGCAGCGGGCAGCAGAGGGCGTCGCCCGCGGCGGCTACGTCGTGCGTGACGCCGCGGCACCTGATGTCGTCCTCGTGGCCACGGGCACCGAGGTCGCGACCGCTGTCGCCGCCGCCGAGCTGCTCGAGGCGGACGGCCGCTCGACGCGCGTCGTGTCGCTCCCCTGCTGGAGCCGCTTCGACGCGCAGGAGGCGTCCTACCGGGAGTCCGTGCTGCCGGCCGGTGTGCCGACGGTGTCGGTCGAGGCCGGCGTCACCCTCGGCTGGTAGCGCTATGCGGACGCGTCGGTGGGCATCGACCGCTTCGGCGCATCAGCTCCCGGGTCGGTGGCGCTGGAACACCTCGGCATCACACCCCCGCACGTCGCCGGGGTCGCTGCTGACCTCCTGGGCTGAGCCACTCGGTCACGCTGCTCGGTCACGCTGCTCGGTCACGCTGGACATCTCAC
>CAYSCB010000332.1:0-3549 GCA_964429335.1 uncultured Aquihabitans sp. | reverse complement strand
CGCCGTGGGCTGCCCAGGCTTCGGCGCCCTGCAGGGCGCGGAACGTGGCGACGCACTCGTAGACGTCCACGCCCAACCGCACGGTCTGAACCTCCTCGCCGAACCGCTCCCTGATCGCCGACCGCAGGACCGCCGTCTCGGCCGGACCGACCAGGTCCATGAGCTCGGCCACGACCACCACGCCCTGCACGGGATGGTCATGATGGCCGACCCTGCCGAACCCACCACCGACGGTTCCGAGCGCGACCTCGGCGGCGGAGCGCAGCAGCGGCGCGGATCGAGCGAACAGCCCGATCGTGTCGAAGCTCGCAGCGAGCGGCGTCACCCCTGCAGCGCTGACGGCACCGTGGGTGGGCCGCCAACCCAGGATCCCGCAGTAGCTGGCCGGCACCCGGATCGAACCGCCGGTGTCGGTCCCGAGCGCGAGGTCGACGATCCCAGCTGCCACCGCGGCGGCGGAGCCCGCGGAGGATCCACCGGTCGTGCGGCCCGGAGCGGCAACGTTGACCGGTGGAGGGACGTGGACGTTGTCGCCACCGAGGGAGTAGGCGAGCTCGTCGGTCACGGTCTTGCCGACGACCGTCGCTCCCGCAGCGACCAACGCGTCGACCACGGGAGCCGAGCGGCCGGCTGGTCGCCTCGACGCGGCGAGGTCGGGGTTCCCGGCTCCGGTGACGCGGTCGACGACGTCGATCACGTCCTTGACCGCCAACGTCGTTCCCGCGAGCGGACCGTCGGCTGCGCCCGCCACCAGCACGCCGGTCGTCCCGACGAACGCATGCACGTCGTGATCCACCGACGCTGACCGTACCCGCCCGATCCGTTCTGGGGGTCCGAATCGACAGAACGTGTCGTTTGCGACCCCTATGTTCGGGAGGGGCGGAGGGTGACGGGGGTGAAGGACCACGCGGCGCCGGTCGAGAAGCGGGTGAGGGCCACCTCTGACCGCTCCGGAGCCGGATCGTCGACCAGGGTCACGAGCCATCGACGGTCCCCGTCGCGGGTGACCCGGGCGAACGGGGTCACGCCCTCCACCGCGGCGGCGAGGCCGTCGTCCGCACCGTCGGCGAGCCGGCTGATCCAGGTCGCCATCCCGGTCTCGTGCAGCGCCGGGCAGTCCCCGAGCTCGACGGTGACCGACTCCCCCACCTCGTCGAGACCCACGTTCCAGTCGACGTACTCCCGCGGGCGGAACGCCGGGTGCAGCTCCAGGACCTGAGCCACGTCGCCGAGCGTGGTGCCCGCCCGGGTGCCGTCGCCGCAGCTGAAGGCATCTCGCAACCGCGTCGAGGTCAACCCGGCGATGCCGGCGAACTGGCGGTCGAGGACCGACACCGCGGCCTCGGTGCCGTGGCGACGTTCGATCGCTGCGAAGAACGACATGACCAGCAGGTGCTGCTGCACGCAGACCTCTTCGGCCAAGGCACGCAGCGTCGCGGTCGAGAACCGCTCCGCGCGCAGGTCCGGGTCCAGCGGCGCGCTGTAGTCGCTCCAGCCGTCGGTCAGCTCGGCATCGGTCGCGCCCTCACCGAGCGGTGCCAGCACGATGCCGGCGAGCAGCGTCGACTCCAGCGGACCCATGGCCTCCGGCAGCGGCAACTCGGGGTGGGCGTCGTCGATCGTGACCGTCCAGTGGCAGTGGGGATGTCGGTCCGTGGGCTCACGTGGCGGTCGGTGGATCGGCCGCACCTGGGCCCGGCGGTTGGTGGCGATCGCCGTCGCGTCGAACGTCGGATCCTCGATCGTGTGGCACATGGTGTGGACGTAGTCCTCGCCCATCGGTTCGACGTCCATGAGCGCGCCGCAGTGGTCCAGCCAGAACTCGCCGTGGTCCGCGTCGAGGACCCGGTACCGGAAGTCCATGAACTCCGGCGGCGCGCCGATGTCGAACTGCATGCCCTTGAAGATCGTCTCGACGTCGCCGCGGCCGAATCCCAACAGGCGTTGCATCCGTCGCGTGTAGAGCGGGCTCGCGCCCATCCACTCGTCGATCGCGATCGCGGCCATCTCGTCACGTCCGTACGCGCCGATGAGGTGCGGCATGCCGGCGCGGTCCATGAGCTGGCCGGCGAGCAGGCACTCTCGCACGAGCACGGCGAGCTCGCCGTGGGTCAGGTCCCGCAGGGTGCGGACGGCGACGCTCACGACTCCGGGTACGCCTCGAGCCCGAGTGCGGACGCGAGCAGACGTCGGGCGAGCTCGGCGAACGGCGTGTCGACACCGAGCTCCGCGCCCATGGCCGCGGCGAGGTCGAGGTCCTTCGATCCCAACGTCAGCGTGTGGCCGAAGATCGGACGGAGCCCGTCGTCTGCCGCCATCTCCTCCGCCGTCGGACGCAGCATGATCGCTCCGGCGCCCCCGGTGACGCGGTCGGAGTGGCGCACCACGTCGCCGAGCTGTCCGACGTCGAGTCCGGCGACGGCGGCGAGGCGCTGGGCTTCACCGACCGCGGCGAAGCTCGCGAACGTGATGAGGTTGCGGGCGATCTTCATGCGGGTGCCGCTGCCGACCGGACCGGTGTGCACCACCAACGTCGCGTAGCGCTCGAGCACCGGTCGCGCCCGTTCGACGGCGGCCTCGGTGCCGCCGGCCATGACCGCGAGCGTCCCTTCGTGCGCGCCCATCGCACCGCCGCTGATCGGAGCGTCCACCAGCTCGACGCCGGCGCCCGCGGCGAGGTCGGCGAGCGCCACGGCGCCCTCGGCGCTGATCGTCGAGTGCACCGCGACCACGGTCCCCGGTGATGCGGCCGCGAGGATGCCGTCGGGGCCGACGAGCACGTCGCGCACCTGGGCCTCGTCCCGCACCACGACGCTGATGACCGTCGCGTCGCGGGCCAGCTCCGCCGGCGTCGACGCGGCCACGGCGCCCTCGGCCACGAACGGCTCGACAGCGGCGGCCACCACGTCGTGCACCACCAGCGGCACGTCGCCGTCGAGCAGCCGGCGCGCCATCGGCGCACCGATGTTGCCCAGTCCGATGAACCCGACCACCCGCTCGGCGCTCACCGGGCGACCGCCACGGACTTGGTCTCGAGGTACTCCTCGAAGCCCGCAACACCCATCTCACGTCCGATGCCTGACGCCTTGCAGCCGCCGAACGGCATGTCCGCCGAGTACCAGACGCCGCCGTTGACGCCCATCGTCCCGGTGCGGACCCGGCGGGCGACGCCGAGCGCCCGCCCCTCGTCAGCGGAGAAGACCGCGCCGGAGAGCCCGTAGGGAGAGTCGTTGGCGATGGAGACGGCGTCGTCGTCGCCGTCGTGGGGGATGACGACGAGGACCGGCCCGAAGATCTCCTCGCGTGCGACCCGGGAGGAGTTGTCGAGGCCGACCACGAGGGTGGGGTCGATGAACCAGCCCCGCTCGAAGCGTGGCGACCGGCCGCCGCCGCACGCGAACGTCGCGCCCTCGTCCGTGGCGATCCGGAGATAGCCCTCGACGCGCTCGCGTTGACGTGCGGAGATCAACGGTCCGCAGATCGTTGTCGGGTCCGTCGGGTCACCGGCTGCGAGTCCGGCCATCGTCGCGGCGGTCGCATCGATGACCT
>CAYSCB010000331.1:0-3558 GCA_964429335.1 uncultured Aquihabitans sp. | reverse complement strand
TGAGCCGCGGGTCCTGGCCCACGTGGTAGAGCGTGCCGAGCGCTCCTGCCTCGGGGCTCTCGGTGCCGAACACGACCCCGCCGATGCGGGTGGCCCACAGCGCACCAGCGCACATCGGGCAGGGTTCGAGCGTCACGACCATGAGGCAGTCGTCGAGTCGCCAACGGCCCAGCTCCGCGCAGGCATCGCGCAGTGCGAGCACCTCGGCGTGGGCCGTGCCGTCACCGCTGAGCTCGCGTTCGTTGTGGCGTCGTGTGAGGATCCTCGCGTCACCGGAGTCGCTGGTCTGCACGACGACCGCCCCGATCGGCACGTCGTCGTGCAGCGCTGCGGCGCGGGCCTCGGCGAGCGCGACGTCCATCCAGCGTTCGTGATCAGGCGATGGTGGGAGCACTGCCGCTGTGGGAGGAGCGGACACGGGACCGACCGTACCGTGACCAGCTCCGGGCCAACTGCTCGCGTGTGACAAACGACGGTGACTCTTTCGCGATCAGCCGGGCGGTGGCATGCTCGACGGAGTCGGGTGCGTCCTGTGCCCGGAAACGGAGGAGGGCACATGCCGACGTCCAGCAAGAAGTCCGCCGAGGGTCTCCAGGGTGTGATCGAAGGTCTCCAGGAGAACGAGCAGTCAGCGCTCGACGCCGTCCAGCGGTTCATCGAGACCGTGAACGACGCCTTCCCCGACATCGGTGAGGACGGCCCGCGTAAGCAGATCATCGATGCCGCGTTCAAGATGACGGGCCAGATCGTCGAGGCGTCCAACCGGATGGCGATCAACGTGCTGGATGTCACCGAGGGTGCGCTCCGGGGCATCAGCGAGCGGAGCGAGAAGGAGACCTCGAAGGCGTCGTCGTGACCGACTCGGAGGCGGGGGTTCCCGATCCGGGCGACGCCGGTGTCGGAGCGCAGCGTGACCCGGCCTTCCTCAGGGCCGTCCGGCCGTTGCTCGAGACCTACGCGTCGTACTTCCGCTCGGAGGTGCGCGGATTCGATCGTGTTCCCGACCACGGGCCGATGCTCGTGGTCGGGAACCACTCCGGGGGCCAACTGCCGCCGGACATCCCCATCCTGTTGAGCGCATGGTGGCGCGAGCGTGGTGAGGACGAGCCGATCTTCACGCTCATGCACTCGTTCTTCATGGCGATCCCGGGCGTCGGTCCGCTGATGGCCCGTGGCGGCGGGTTGGTCGCGGACCCCGCGAACGCCGAAGCCGTCCTCCGTGACGGTGGGATCCTCATCGACTACCCCGGTGGCGACCACGAGGTGTTCCGGACCTGGTCGGATCGCAATCGGATCGACTTCGGCGGTCACATGGGCGTCGTCCGGCTCGCGTTGCGGACCCAGGTGCCGATCGTCCCGGTGGTGTCCGTCGGGGCGCACGAGACGCTCGTCGTGCTGTCCCGGGGTGAGCAACTCGCCAGGCGCCTGGGGCTCGACAAGCGGCTCCGCATCTCGGTCCTGCCGCTCGCGTTCGGACCGCCGTTCGGCCTCGTGCCCCCTGGCATCCCGACCATCCCGCTACCGGCGAAGGTGACCGTCGAGCTCCTCGATCCGATCGACTGGTCCGATCGTCACGGACCGGAGTCGGCCGGTGACCCGGACGTGGTGCGCGAGTGCTATGACGAGCTCGTCGGGACCATGCAGTCAGCCATGGACCGCCTCGCAGCGGAGCGCCGGTTCCCGATCATCGGCTGACCGACCCGGGCGAACCCCGCCGGGTCAGGCCGTGAGGTGCCGTTCGTCGAGCACGGTCGTCACGAAGCGCCACACCGCGTCGGACCACAGATAGCCGACGTGGTTGCCCTGGAACCACGAGGTCTCCGGTCGCTCCCAGTGCTCCCACAGCCGACGGGCCTGGTCGGTCGTCGCCAAGCGGTCGCCGAGGCCGGCGAAGATCGCCCGTGCGGCACGGGGAGTCACGGGTTCCATGGCGAGCGGCGACACCACCGAGTGCACGTCCTGGGCGGTCCCGTCGAGGATGTTGTGGTCGATGCTGCGCATCTGGAGGTTCCTCGGAGCGTGGTGCTCGATGAGACCGGGGAAGTCGACGACGGGGATGCCGGCGAGCGCCAGGTCGAGGTCCTCCTCGAACGCGGCGACGAGGCCGGTGACCATCGCTCCGAGGGAGATGCCGAAGACACCCACGCCGTCGGGGTCCTGTTGGCGGACCCAGGAGAGCAGCCGACGCACGTCCCAGAGGGACTGGGCGAGGCCGTGGACGCTGTTCATGAACTCGAAGCCCAGGAACTCCTCGCCGTTGAAGGTGCCCGGACGGCGCGACCCGTGGACCGGAAGGACGATCGCTGCGACGTTCACGCCGAGCTGCTCGTGCAGGTACGAGGCCCTGAAGCTGAACAGGTCCATGAAGGTCGAGCCCGTCCCGAACCCGTGGACGCACACGATCCAGGGTCGCGGACGGTCGCGGTGACGCAGCAACCAGGCCGACGCCGTGCGGTTCGCCTCGAACGCGAGCCACCGGTCGGTGCCGGGCACTCCGAGGTTCGGCTCGTAGCCGCTCGACCACCACAGACGCTCGTAGCGCTTGCCGAGCGCCCACCCCCGCGTCCACGCAGGGTCGGTGAGCGGCGGAGGCGTCTGGTGGAACGACTTCGGATCCGAGAGCCAGCCCTGCTGGTCGAACAGGGCGCGGGCACGTGCGAGCTCCTCGCTGACCCGGTGGTAGTCGGCCCGCCGGGGGAAGCGCTTGGGACCGACGGCGATCGCCATGATGGATTCGTCCATGACGACCTGACCGAGCAACGCTGGTGTCAGCCGGGTGGGTGGCACGCCCGGAGTGCGGTCCTCGACGAGCTTGTCGGCGGCGAACCGGGCGGTGCGCGGTGCGGCGAGCGACAGCCTCGCGAGCGGCTGGCGCGCCAGACGCTTCTCGACCTCCCGGAGCATCCGGGCGCTGCGGTCGACGGTCCCGAGGGGATCCCACCAGCGGCGACCGGGTGCACCGGTCGATGCGGAACCGGACGTGTCGTTCCGTCCGACGTCATCGGTCGCTCCGGTCGAGCCGTTCGTCCGCGTCGGTGTGGCCGTGGTCATGCGCCCTCCCCTTGAGGTGGTGCACACCACGGTAGCGACCCGTTCACAGTCGGGCGACCCACGCCTCCAGCTCGGTCGCGATGTCGTCGGCCAGGAGCCTCGGCTCGGGGAGCGACGCGGAGCATCCGAGGATCGACACGTAGAGCGTGTCGATGTAGCTCCATGCGGTGATGTTGACGCCGATGCCCTCCAGGATCGGACCGCACGAGTACAACGCGGTCGCCACCGCGCCGTCGAACTCCATCGGCCGCCGCGGACCCCGGACGCACGACGCGATCAGGTTCAGCGGCGGGCGGAGGTGGTTCGCCAGATGGGTTGCACCCCACAGGCGCGGAGCGAGTCCGTGGAACCCGGCGGGTACCAGACCGGACCGGAGCTCGAAGAGCTCGGGTCCGAAGGCGTTGCGGACCTTGCGGGCGGCGCCGGACGCCTCGTTGATCGAACGTGCGCGTGCCGTGGGGTCCTCGAGGTCGGTCCGCAACGGCACGAAGAGGTTGTCGACGTGGT
>CAYSCB010000330.1:0-3562 GCA_964429335.1 uncultured Aquihabitans sp. | reverse complement strand
CTACCGGCTCACGATCGGTTGCTCACGGTGGGCGCCACAGGCTGGAGCCGACGGGTTCACAGTCCGGCGGCGTTCTTCACCGCACGGACCAGGCCCGGCCGCGCGCCCGGCGGCTCGATCTGGTAGTCAGCTGCAGATCCAGAAGCCTCCGAGAACCCCAACGGCAGGCCCGAAGGCCTGCCGCTGCAAGTGTCCTCGATGGTGGCGGGGGCAGGATTTGAACCTGCGACCTTCGGGTTATGAGTTACGGTCCGGCCGTTCCGGGCTGTGCCGCAGCGTCCCGTTCCCCCTTGTGTTTGCAGGGTTCTCGGCGTTCGGCCGTACCGGCTCAGCCCTACCCGTACCGCTTGTTCCGAGCGAATCTGGCAGAAGATCCGGCAGACACTCCGCGACATCCTGAGGTCCTGCGGCAACGTCGGGATCGTCGCTGAGCGTGACGATCGGTTGGAACTCGATCGAGCTGAACGGCTGGTAGCCGTCCGGCCACGGTGCCGTGACTCGACAGAGCACGCGCATGTGCGGCGCGACGTCAGGGCCGTTGATGTGCTCGACGGTGACGGCCGGGTCGGCACCGTTGAGGTCACGGAGGTCGTGGAAGTGCTCGACGAGGTAGTCGGGCACCCAACCGATCTGCTCCTGTTCGTCGCCGGCGAGCAGCAGTGCTCGCCCGTTCACCGGGTTGGCCGGATCATCGACGATCGTCAGCGTCTGGCCCTCGCTGAGTCGTTCGACCGCTTCCGGTGCACCGTCGAGGTGTCGGATCCCGCGAACGAAGAACAACGACGATGCCAAGCCGTCGTCGGTGCGTCGCGGTTCGGCGAACACCTCGATCCGATCGGTCGTACGGGTGCCGTTACTACGTTCGAGAACTTCGAACGGATCCGCGTCGACGTCCAGGACGAGCCGAGCCAGGTAGTCCGGATAGTCAGCCCGGGAGCGAGGCATCAGCCGGTTCGCGAACACCGGGAACAACGCGGTCGAGTCATAGCGGCGGTGCAGGTCTGGGAGCCCGGGCAACGGCCGGAAGCCGTCGAAGGTCTCGGCTCGTTTCAGATAGGCGAACGAGTACGCGGTCGCCTCACTGTCGTGGCGCTGCACCAGCAGCCCGACGGGGAGGATCTGGCGCGACTCGGGGTTGCGCCATGCGACGAAGAGGCGTCGCTGCGAATCAGGTGCAGCAGTCATGGGTCCATCGTAAAGGGGGACTGTGACACTCTTCAGTGGGCTGGGTTGCACAGCTGGTTGGTGTCCGCCCCACCCGCACGATGTGGCCAGCTGCTGATCAGCCAGGTTTGGCTGTACGGCGTCGGACCTCGTCAGCGAACGCAGGCACGCCGGCTCGTTCGAGTGCGTCGAGCATCTGTGTGAGCGTTCTCGGGGCTCGGCGATTGGCGGCTGCCTGTCGCGACAACTCGTCGACCACTGCTCCGGGGGCAAGGTCGAGCAGGTCGAGGAGAAAGGTGTCGGGGTGGATGACCTCGATCAAGTACGGCTCGATGCTGTGGTCGGGGAAGTCGGTGCTGTTGAAGGTGACGATCGCTCCGGCGTTGGCTCGCACCGCTGATGCGAGGACATGCCGATCCTTCGGGTCACACGTCAGCCCGTCGATGAGCGCCTGGTATCCGGTCACCTCGGCGTCCGGGAACGCAGCAGTCATCTGACCGAGCAGGTGGTCTACGGCCAACGGGTCGACCACTTCGGTCAGGTTGCGCCGCAGCTCCTCGACGATGTCGGCCGACCACAGGGCGCGATAGAGCCCGCGTTCGGTCAGTCGGAGCAGGGTGTCTCGCAGATGCGCCGGGTACAGCACGCAGGTGTCGAGCACCGCTGCGAACGTCACGACGGCTCAGCGGGTGCGCTTGGGGGTGGCGGTGCGTTCGTAGAGGTCGGCCTCATCGGCGATCTCGACCATCCGGTCGAGGGCCACTCGACGCTCAACCGATGCCCGCTCGCGGTAGGCGAGGACGTCGGCGAGGCGGACTCGGCGGTGACGGCCGGGCTGTTCGAAGGGGATCTCACCGGATTCGAGCAGCTTCACCACCGTCGGCCGGCTCACCCCCAACAGGTCAGCCGCCTCCTGGGTGGTGATGCGCTGGTGCACCGGTGCGATCGTCACTGCTTGGCCCTGCGCCATCGCCTCGACGACATCGCGCAGCACCTCGAAGACCTCCGGTGGCAGCACCAGATGCTCGCCGTTCGGGCCCGACAACGTCGTGGTCGGCTTCGAGCCAAGCCCATCGAGCATGGCCACCAAAGCCTCCAACGGCTCAGTGGGAGGCAGCACGGTCCGTTCGATCGTTGATGTCGCCATCCATCTGCTCCTTCTCGAGTTCGCCATTCAACCGTACGACCAATTCGCAAAATTCGCAACACTTACGTGGTGTTCACGTGTTCTACCGATCAGCCCTACGTCTCCTCTGAGCCGTTGACCTGCGGATTCATCAGATGCATCCGTCCTGGTCGACACCCAAGGTGGCTCGTCTAACGATCGTTCTACCGGGTTCCGGACCGGCCGGATCCGGCAGAACAGGAGGACTGGCCATGCAAGGACACATCGCCCGCAAGCGAGACCGGTACTACGCGGTCATCTACGAAGGGCTCGATCCCGTCACCGGCAAGGAGCGCCGCACCGGGCATCCTGCCGGAACGGACCGTGCCGAAGCCGAGGCGCTCGTCGCACGACTCGCCGCCGAACGTGACGGCCGCAACGACGAGGTTCGTTCGCTCACCTTCGGCGCCTACCTCACCGCCCACTGGCTGCCCGCCAAGCGGCTCGAACTCCGGGTCAGCACCCATCGAAGCTACGTACACAAGGCCCAGCGCCACATCCTGCCGACCCTCGGACGCAAGCGGCTCCGCCGGCTGCGCCCCGAGGACCTCGAACGGCTCTACGACTCGATGCTGCACCCGACTGACGGGACCAGGCCCCTGGCACCCAAGACCGTCTACGAGGTGCACCTCATCATCCGCGGCGCCCTCGACCACGCACTCCACCGCGGACTCGTAGCCCGCAACGTCGCGCTGGCCGCATCCGCCCCCAAGCTGCGAGCGATCCCCAAGGTCGAGCAAAGGGCCTGGACCGCCACGGAACTCCAGGCCTTCCTGCGTGCCGCCGCTGGGCACCGACTGTTCCCTGCCCTGTGGCTCTCCGCCAACACCGGCATCCGCCGCAACGAACTGCTCGGCCTGCGCTGGACAGACCTCGACACCGACCACGCCCGCCTGTCGATCAACCGCGGGCTCGTCGCCGTCGGCTACGAGCTCCACGAATCTCGCGGCAAGACCGGCAACGCCCGCCGCTGCATCGACCTCGACCAGACCACCCTCGGAGTGCTCGCAGGCTGGCGGGCACTCCAAGCCGCCGAGTACGACGCCATCGGCATCGACGACCCCGGATGGATGTTCACCACCGCGACCGGCGAACCCGTACACCCTCACTCGATCAGTCAGACCTTCGACCGCATTGTGCGCCGCGCCCCCGTGCCGGTCATCCGACTGCACGACCTGCGCGTGCGCCACGAGGCGCCATGTATCCGGGTGGGGTGAAAGGACCCACCGTTGG
>CAYSCB010000329.1:0-3564 GCA_964429335.1 uncultured Aquihabitans sp. | reverse complement strand
TCGATGCAGCGGCGATGCCCCCCAGCGGCACGGTCGAGGAGGTCCTGCGGGTCCTCGAGCGGGCGGGCCCGAGAACGGTGGCGGACCTCGAGGGCGTGCTCAACCTGCGGCGAGGACGACTCGAGGTGATGATGAAGATCCTCGACGTCGAAGGAGCCGTCCGGCGCGACGGGACGCGCTGGATGCGGACCGACCGGGAGTGGAGCTACGACGAGCGGCGCCACCGTGAGCTGGCAGCGTTGCGTCGGGACGAGCAGCAGGCCATGCGCGACTACGTGTCCTCGACGGCGTGCCGTCTCCGGTTCCTCCGCGGATCCCTCGACGACCGGGAGGCCGGCGACTGCGGTCGATGCGACAACTGCAGCGGTGAGGCCGTCGACGTCAGCGTCCACGCCGAGCTCCTCGCCGCCGCCGCACAGCACCTCCGCAGCGCGGTGATCCGCATCGAGGAGCGGAAGCAGTGGCCGCCGCGCCTCGAAGGTCGGCGAGGGAGGATCCCCCCGGAGCTCAGGGCGGAGGAGGGCCGTGCGCTCGCTCACGGAACCGATCCCGGCTGGGCGGAGATGCTCGCGCCGCTGCTGAGCGGTCCGGACGCCGAGGTCGACGACGTGCTGCTACGAGGTGTCGCGGCTGCGCTCAAGGCCTGGGACTGGGGACGCCGACCGACGTGGGTGACGTGGATCCCCAGTCGCACACGCCCCCGCCTCGTCGCCGGTCTCGCCCGTCGCCTGGCCGAGGTCGGCAACCTCGAGCTCGTCGACGCGGTGCGACGTGTCCGTCCCGACGCACCCCCGCAGCGCCAGATGGAGAACTCCCTGACGCAGGCGTCCAACGTGCTGGACGCGTTCGCGTTCCCCGACGGGGTGCCACCGGGCCCGGTGCTCGTGATCGACGACGTGGTCCGATCCGGATGGACCATGACCGTCGTCGCCGAAGGCCTCCGACAGGCGGGTGCCGGAGTGGTGCTGCCGTTCGTCCTGTGGCGTCGACCGTGATCGTCGCTCGCGACCGGCGGTCGCCACGACGACCCCTCGCGTCTCGTCGCCCAGATCCTGAGGAGCGTGCCGGGACGCGATCGGATTCGGTCGGTTGAGCTGGCAAGCTGTGTCGGTGAGCGAACCGAACCCGACGGGTGCGTGGCAGACGGGAGTCCCCCTCGGTGGCGTGACGCCCCCGGCTGTGGCCGTCGTCGAGGAGTCACCCCGTCGCGACCTCGTGCTCACAGCGATCCTGCTGCTCGCGGCGCTGGCTGCCGGCGCGAGCAGCCTCATGAGCTGGCGTGACGTGGGACCGTTCATCAACGGAACGGAGAACGGGTGGCGTCAGTTCAACGGCTCGCTCGGCCGGGGTTGGGTCGTCGTCGTGTTCGGCGTGCTCCTGGCCGTCGCCGGCGTGCTCATCGCTGCCGAGAAGCCCCGCGCCGGACGCGTGGTGGCCTCGCTCAGCGGTGTCGGCCTGATGGTGTTCAGCGTGCTTGAGTGGGGTCTCGGACTGCGCAACGTGCGCAGCGGGCCGGGCCCGGGGCTGTGGATGCTGTTCGTCGTGGGGCTTCTGGTGCTGGTCGCCGTCGGGGCGCTGGCTCCTGACCCACCGTCGGGCTCCCGAGAGCGCTGAACCGACGTCGGGGCTGGGCAGGGTGGCTCGTCGGGCCTGCTACATTGTCGCCCTCGCGGGCGTATAGCTCAGTTGGCTAGAGCGCTTCCTCGACACGGAAGAGGTCCACGGTTCAAGTCCGTGTACGCCCACCAGCCAGCCACACCCACCAGCCAGCCACACCCACGAGCCAGGCCCCCTGCTCCGGCGGGGGGTCCTGCGTTCTCGGTCGGCCCCATCGGTCAGATGAGCATCTCCTCCCGTCCGAGGTCGCATCCCGCGTCGAGGCGCATCGCAGGCGGTGCGACACCGGCCGCAGATCCGCACCGCACCGTTAGAGTCGAGTGGTGGAGGTCCTGCCGAAGGCGCCGCCCGAGCTCGGCAGCGCTCGGGCGACGCTGCACCCGCCTGCTCCGCTGTGCGCACGTGCAGGCATCGGCGTCGCTGCTGCTCTCGCCGGGGCGCTGAGCCTCGTCGCCACCCGCGATGGACCCGGCATCACGCAGGACTCGACGAACTACCTCGCGATGGCTGCCAGCCTCCTCCGCGACGGATCGCTCGTCGGCGTCTCCGGTCGTCCGGTCACGGTGTTCCCACCAGGGTTCCCGATGCTGTTGGCCCTCACCGACCGGGTCGGACCGGGTGGGTCACGATCGGGGGACCTGGTCGCGGTCCGGTTCCTCCTCGCGACGTGCGCCGTGGTCACGTCGTGGGGTGCAGCACGGATCGTGGCACGACACGTCGCCGACCATCGCTGGGCGGTCGTCGCCGCTGTGGCCACGGCGCTGTCACCGGCGCTCCTGCTGGTGTGGTCGAGGGTGTGGAGCGAGGCACCGTTCATCGCGGCGCTCGTCGTGTTCCTCGTCGCCGTCGACGAGCTGTGGCCACGGACCGACGGATCCCGAACCGGACCGACAGCACGTTGGCTCGCGCTGGCGGTGGCGTCATCGTGGGCGGCGTTCCTGTTCCGCTACGTCGGCGTGATCACGGTGCCCGTCATCGGATGTGCCGTCGCGTTACGTCCTGCGGCGACGCTCCGGCGACGCATCGGCCGGGGGGTCGCAGCCGCATCAGCGGCCTCGATCGCCCCGCTCGTCGTGGTGACGCGCAACGTCGTCGTGGACGGGACCATGGCAGGTGGACGCGCCGGGTCGGATCACCAGCTCGTGCAGAGCCTCGCCACCGGAGCCGGCACCGTGTCGGACTGGGTCCTCCCGCTGGTCGCACCGCTGGGGCTGGTCGTCGTCGCCGTCGTGCTGTGCTGGCTCGGCCTGCGCGGTTCGTTGCGAATCCTGCAGGGAGTGCTCCGTGATCTGGCGCCGATCGTGCTGACCGTGGGCCTCCTGGCCGTGTTCGTGGTGCTCTCGGACCTGTCGACCAGCATCGACGGACTCGACCATCGCATCCTGTCGGGCCTCGTCGTCCCGATGGTGGTGATCGTGACGGTCACCGCCGACCGTCTCCGCAGCGGCGCTGACCAGGTGACGGATCGTGCGGTCGTGGCGTGGTCGGCAGTGTGGCTGGCGATCGCGGTCCCGGTCGCTGCGGTGTCGGTCGCGTTTCCGGAGCCGTCCCTGGTCACGTCGGAGCGGACGACGTCGGAGCTGATGGCCGTGGGGCGACGGCTCCCGGCTGATGCGGTCGTCTACTCCAACCGACCCGAGGTGTTGTGGATGCTGAGCGACCTCGACGTCGTGCGGCCGATGCCGACGACCCGCGCTCGTGGGTGGGAGGTCGCGGATCCCGACGCGGCGCTGCTCCGTCGGGACCTCGCCTGCTCGGAAGGGACCGCCGTGCTCGTGTGGTTCGACGACGTGTCGTGGCCGGGATGGATCTCTCCGGACCGCCTGCCGACGGATGTGCGGACCGACGTCATCGAACAGGTCGCCGACGGCAGCCTGCTCGATGTCTCGCTCGACGTCCGGCACCGCTCGCTCTGCGGCGGCTGAGCGGGCTCAATCGCCGGTCGTT
>CAYSCB010000328.1:0-3573 GCA_964429335.1 uncultured Aquihabitans sp. | reverse complement strand
CGTCGACATCATCCTCACCAACAACGGCTACGAGGTGCACAACCTCGGCATCAAGGTGTCCATCACCGAGATGATCGACAAGGCACTCGAGGTCGGCGCCAACGCCATCGGCATGTCGGGTCTGCTCGTGAAGTCGACGTTGATCATGCGCGACAACCTCGAGGAGCTGAACGACCGGGGTCTCAGCGAGCTCCCGGTCCTGCTCGGCGGCGCGGCGCTCACCCGCACCTACGTGGAGCGGGATCTGCGAGAGGTCTACGAAGGCCGGCTCTTCTACGGCAAGGACGCCTTCGAAGGTCTGCGGGTCATGGACCGCCTCGGCGACATCCGGCGGGGCGGCGAGGACGACCCTGCGTGGGGACGTGAACCCGGTGGACGTGACATCCCGGCACGCGCGGTGCACCGCGATGGTGACGACTCCGACGTCGAGCTGCCGGCCCGTTCACCCGAGGTCGTGACGGACAACGAGCTCTTCGTCCCGCCGTTCACCGGCTCGAAGGTCATCAAGGGCATCCCCGTCGACGACATCGCGGGATTCGTGAACCTCACCGGCCTGTACCGCAACCAATGGGGGTTCCGTCCGGAGACGAAGGCTGACGGGTCGACCGAGACCGACGACGAGTTCAAGGAGCGCCTCCGTCCGATGTTCCGCGAGCAGGTCGCCGCAGCGAAGGCGGAGGGCCTGCTCGTCCCGCAGGTCGTCTACGGGTTCTTCCCCGCCAACGCGGACGGCAACGACCTGGTCATCTGGACCGACGAGTCACGCAGCTCGGAACGGACCCGCTTCCCGTTCCCCCGGCAGCACAAGGAGCCGTTCCTGTGCATCGCGGACTTCTTCCGCTCGGCCCGAACGGAGGACGGCACCGACGGCGAACTCGACTACGCGGCGTTCCAGATCGTGTCGATGGGCTCCGCTGTCTCGGAGCGCACCGCCGAGCTGTTCGCAGCGGACAAGTACCAGGACTACCTGTTCCTGCACGGGCTCGGCGTCGAGATGGCCGAGGCGCTCGCCGAGTTCTGGCACCGCCGCATCCGCACCGAGTGGGGGTTCGCCGACGAGGATCCCCCCGGGGCAGACGCCGCGGCACCCGACAGCGGTGCGTTGAACGGCCTGTTCCGCCAGCGGTACCGCAGCGGCCGCTACTCGTGGGGCTATCCGGCGTGTCCCGACCTCGCCGACAACGAGAAGGTGGCCGAGCTGCTCGACGCCTCACGCATCGGCGTCACCTGCGACGAGGACACCGGTTTCCAGTACCACCCCGAGCAGACGACCTCGGCGCTCATCTGCCACCACCCGCGGGCGAAGTACTTCGTCGCCCGCTGACTCCCACCCCAGCCGTTCTGTTCGTTGGATCACAACTCCGGTGATGTGATCCAACGAACAGAACGAGTGGGTTTCGGCAGGGCTACTTGACCTGCTCGCGACGCATCGTGGCGAGGGTCGGGTACAGACCCTGCGGGGTGGAGCGGTCGTCGTAGACGCTGCCGCCGATGGCTCCCGAGTCTGCGACCGCCCTCGCCATCGCTGCAGCGTCCTCGACCGACATGTTGGCGCCCTCGCCACCGATCGGGTGCACCGGCAGGTTCGGTCGTCCCGTGAGCGAACGGAGCCTGACGACCGATTCGTAGGTGTAGCGGTAGGGGTCGCCCCACTCGGGGAAGCTGCCCGACTTGCGGTAGCTCCAGTACGCCATCGGCATCCACGCATCGAAGTACTTCGACAGCTCCCGGTACGGGAAGTTCGGCCACCACGACCGGTTCAGCCCCTCCCAGATGACCGGGGTGACGGGGATCGCCGCCATCGGAGTGTCCGGGTGCTTGAGCCGCAACCACACGACCTCATCGACCAGCTTGCGGTTGCGGTCCGCGACGTCGGGGTTGGCGGTCGACTCGATGTCGATGGCGATCCCGTCGACGCCGACGGTGAGCATCGCCGAGATCCGGTCGATGTCGGCCGAGGTGTCGAGGTACTGCGGGAGGTACCAACCGACGACCTTCAACCCTCGCTGGTGCGCTCGCCTGATGATCTGACGCAGCAGCGCCTCGTCGAGCAGGTTGGCGTTGTAGCGGTACGTCGAGGTCTGGATGTAGAGCGTCTGGACGCCGTTGGCGGCGAGGAGGTCCACCGAGTCGACTCCGAGCGGAGCCGTGCCACCGCTGAACGTCGGTGACCAGTCCCAGACGTCCCACCAGGCACCGAAGCCCTTGAACGGGACGGTGCGACCCGCGTCTGGACCGTTCCACTTCCGCCCCACACCCGGCAGGCAACCAGCCATGACGAGCGCGGAGGCGGCGAAGCAGACCATGAGCGCGAGTGTCCGTCGTCGTAGCACCGTTCCACCGTACCGGCCGTTCGCCGTTGCTGCACCGGGGTACCGTCGCGGGATGGACGACGCCGCAGCCACCGAGCAGTCGACCGCCGGCCGACGCGCCCGTGGCCTCGAACGGATGGGCGAGGTGTACGACTTCGAGGTGTCCGACGGTCCCGGCGACTTCTTCGGCTACACCGTCGAACACCTCTTCGGCGACATCTGGGAGCGCGATGGCCTGTCGTTGCGGGACCGACGGCTCCTGCTCATCGGGCTGATGGTCGCCGAGGGCCTCGACGGCACGCTCGGCATCCAGTTGGACTCGTGCCTCGCCAAGGGCGACCTGTCCGCCGACGATCTCCGGGAGATCGTCATCTTCCTGACCCACTACGCGGGATGGCCGAAGGGTGCCGGGTTGAACTCGATGGTCGAGGCCTCGATCGCCCGCCACGACAAGGCCCGCGCTCGTGTGGCCGGCGACGGCGGAGCGGACACGTGACGACCGTGTCGGACGACCACGCATCGGTGGACCGCCGCCGGCTCGACACGCTCATGGAACAGGAGCGGGACCGGTTCATCGCCCGTACGCCGCGCTCGGCGGAGCTGCACGCCGAGGCACGGCGGAGCCTCCTCGCCGGGGTGCCGATGAACTGGATGACCCGTTGGCCCGGCCCGTACCCGTTGTTCGTCGACGAGGCCGCCGGCGCCCGCTTCACCGACGTCGACGGCAACACGTACATCGATCTGTGCCTCGGCGACACCGGGGCCATGACCGGCCACTCGCTCTTCGCAACGGTCCGGGCCGTCCAGCGACAGGCACCGATCGGCCTCACGACGATGCTGCCATCACGCGACGCGATCGCCGTCGGCGATCAGCTCCGATCACGCTTCGGGCTGCCGGTCTGGCAGATCGCCATGACCGCGACCGACGCGAACCGCTTCGCTCTGCGCCTCGCCCGCCATGCCACAGGACGGCGCAAGGTGCTCGTGTTCGACTGGTGCTACCACGGCACGGTCGACGAGGCCCTGAACGTGCTGGATGCGCAGGGTCGCGTCGTCCCCCGCCCGGGCAACACCGGCTGGGCGACGGACCCCTCCCTGTCGGTCGAGGTGGTGCAGTTCACCGCCTTCCCGGCCCTCGAACGGGCGCTGGGAGCCGCCGACGTCGCTGCAGCCCTGCCCGAACCGGCGCGGCCGAACATCGGGATCGTCACTCCTGAGCCGGGGTTCCACGACGAGCCCCGGCGTCGGACCCGCGCCGCCG
>CAYSCB010000327.1:0-3577 GCA_964429335.1 uncultured Aquihabitans sp. | reverse complement strand
CCTCGAACGCCGAGGTGTCGTCGAGGCGCAGCTCGACGAGTCGCACGCCCGGGTCGACGTTGCCCTTGGCGTAGTGGCCGGCGAGCGGCTTGGTGAGCTTGCGGGCGTCGCGGTGGCCGTAGGTCACCTGCAGGGCGCTGTAGCCGTCACGCTCAGGCGTGCGGATCTGGACGATCCGGGCCGGTGCGATGCGCAGCACGGTGACCGGGACGACCGCGTTCGACTCGTCCCAGACCTGGGTCATGCCCAGCTTCTCTCCTACCAGTGCAGCAATTTTCGCCATCGTGGTTCGGTTCCTTCGGCGAGGTCCATCGACGTCCGTGCACCTCCGGGTCGGGAGGTGGAAGGCGCCGCTCACGCAGACGCTCCGCGCGGAAGGCCCGGGCGGAGCGACGTCTCGGTTGTGCCGTGCGGTTCCCGTGCCGAGGTGGGGCGCGGGCCTACGCGGACGTCGGTTGATTCTGATTCCGAGGGCCACGCCGAGTGGCGGCGGCCCGGAGTCCGGATCATACGGGGGCCAGGGCTCCCCGAGGTGTCCGTGTGGGCACACCGGGAGGCGTTCGGCCGTCCGCGACGACCGGGCGAGACTAGCAGCGCCCGCGGTGGCCGCCAAGTCCTCCTCCTCCTCGCACCACGAACTCGGGGGAATCCGACCGCTCACCCCACCACACCCCCCAAGTCCCCGACCCCACCACGAACTCGGGGGAATCCGACCGCTCAGCCCACCACACCCCCCAAGTTCGGGACCGAGTGGCTGAGCGACGGCCGTCAACGGGTCGCGGTCCCCGGTGACAACGACGGCGGCGACGCGGTCTCATCGGACGATGTACAACGAACGCCTGGCCGCGCTGGCACCGATCACCGCCCGGCAGGCTGGTGCGTTCCACGCCAAGCAGGCTGCCGGCGTCGGTGTCGACCGTCGCATGATCAACTCCGCGGTTCGTGCCGGCGCGCTGATCCGACTGCACGGCAACGTCTTCGGCTTCGCGGGCATGGCCCCGAGCACACAGCGAGATGTGTGGGCGTCGGTGCTCCAGGTCGGCGACGGCATCGTCGGGGACCACGCCGTCGGGAGCCACGAGGCGATGCTCTGCGCACGCGGAATCGAACGCGTCCAGTTCGAACCCGTCGTGTCGGTCCCGCCCCTCGCCAACCAGCGCCACGCCGGAATCCGGGTCCACCGTCTGGGCGATCTGCGGGGCGACATGATCGAGTACGTCGACGGCCTCCCCCTCACCACGGTCGCGCGCGGGGTGATCGACGTCAGCTCGACGTTCCGGCGCAACCGACTCGACCAGCTCATCGACCAGCTGACCATCACCGAACGGGTGACCACGCTGGGTGCCGTCGAGCGGACGCTTCGACGATCGAACCGAAGGGGACGACGCGGCATCCGGGTGCTCCAGGAGCTGCTGGACGCCCGGGGTGAGATCGCGCCACGCAGCCGCTCCGAGAAGCTCGCCGACGAGCTGCTCGCCCGGAGCGACCTGCCGCCACCCGTCCACGAATACCCGCATCCCGGCTGGACGCTCGGCGACGCCTTCGTCGACCGCGCCTGGGCAGACGCGATGCTGATCGTCGAGATCGACGGCCGGAGCTGGCACCAACGGGATCGCGACATGCAGAAGGACCGGGCGAGGGACCGCTCGGCCGGCCTCGTCGGATGGTTCACCGCTCGGTTCCTGCATTCCGAGGTGCGCGACGAGCCCGACGCGTTCATCGCGGATGTCGTCGGCATCTACGAGCAGCGTCGCAACCAGCTCGCTCTCACCACTGGCTGATCCCGTTCTCGGGGGAATCCGACCGCTCAACCCACCGAATCCCCCGAGTTCCAGGACCGCCGCACCATCTCGGGGGAATCCGACCGCTCAACCCACCGAATCCCCCGAGTTCCAGGACGCCCGGGTACGGTCTTCCGTCGTGACCGACACCGACATCGCCGTCGTCGCCGACGGTCTCCGCAAGCGGTTCGGTGACACCGAGGCGCTCCGCGGCGTCAGCTTCGAGATCCCCCGCGCCACGGTGCTGTGCGTGCTCGGCCCGAACGGCGCCGGCAAGACCACCGCGGTGCGGATCCTGACCACGTTGCTGAGACCCGACGCCGGCCGTGGCCTCATCGACGGCATCGACGTCATCGCCGAGCCGCGACGCGCCCGGGCCCGCATCGGCCTCACCGGCCAGTACGCAGCGGTCGACGAACGCCTGACCGGCTTCGAGAACCTCCTCCTCGTCGGGCGGCTGTTCCACATGCGCAAGGCGGCCGCTGCGATCCGCGCGACGGAGCTCCTCGAGCGCTTCGGACTCGATGACGCCGCGGGCCGGGTCGTCAAGGGCTACTCGGGTGGCATGCGTCGCCGTCTCGACATCGCGATGAGCCTGATCGCGCGACCGTCGGTGCTGTTCCTCGACGAGCCGACGACCGGGCTCGACCCACGCAGCCGTCTGGAGATGTGGGACGTGATCGACGGGCTCGTCGCCGACGGGACCACGTTGCTGTTGACCACCCAGTACCTCGACGAGGCAGAGCGCCTGGCGCACAACATCGTCGTCATTGACCACGGCGAGGTGATCGCCCGTGGCACCGACGCCGAGCTCAAGGAGCGCAGCGGCGGTGCCAGCGTGACGATCACCCTGAACGACGCCACCGACCTTCCCCGGGTACGTGAGCTGCTCGACGACCTGGTCCCCGCCGGTGCGGTCGAGTCGATCGATGCCGAGGCCGGGACGGTGTCGGTCCCGGTGACCAGAGCGGATCACGTGGTGCCGTCGGTGGTGCGCGCCCTCGACGGCGCCGGCATCGACGTGCTCGACGTCGCAGCGCACGAGCCCACCCTCGACGACGTGTTCCTCCAGCTCACCGGCCAGCCCGCCGGTGCAGACTCCGAGTCCACCGCCGGCGCGGGCCACGGAGCCGACGACCCGGAAGGGCGACACCGATGACAGCAGCAACCGTGCCCCCCACAGGTCGCTCGGCGGCCGGTCACGAGGTACCGACGGGACCGGCCTGGCTGGCGCGCGACACCTGGGCCGAAGCAGGTCGCCACCTCGTCGCGACCATCCGCAACCCCGACCTCCTCGTGTTCGCGACGATCCAGCCGATCATGTTCGTGGTCCTGTTCGTCTACGTGTTCGGCGGGGCGATCCAGGTTCCCGGCTACTCGAGCTACCAGCAGTTCGTGGTTCCCGGCATCTTCGCCCAGACCGTCGTGTTCGGCTCGGCGTTCACCAGCATCGGCATCGCGGACGACATGCAGAAGGGCTTCATCGACCGACTCCGCTCCCTGCCCATGTACCCGTCGGCCGTCCTCGTCGGCCGCACCGTGTCGGACCTGATCCGCAACACGTTCACGTTCGGGATCATGTTGGTGGTCGGCCTGCTCGTCGGGTTCCGACTCGAGGGCGGGTTGTGGAACGCGCTCCTCGCCACCCTCCTGCTGCTGGCGTTCGCGTTCGCGTTCAGCTGGATCCAGGCGCTGATCGGCCTGACCGCGAAGTCGGTCGAGGCGGCGAACTCGGCGGGGTTCATCTGGATGTTCCCGATGACGTTCGTGTCCTCCGCGTTCGTCGACCCGTCGAC
>CAYSCB010000326.1:0-3592 GCA_964429335.1 uncultured Aquihabitans sp. | reverse complement strand
CCGCCACGAGGCCGAGGCCGACAAGGTCGAGAAGCAGTTCCGGCGCGGCATCATCACCGACGGCGAGCGCAAGCAGAAGGAGGTCGAGATCTGGACGACCGCGACCTCTGAGGTGACCCGGGCCATGCAGAAGGCCATGCAGGCCAAGCAGTTCAACCCGATCGACATGATGGTCGGCTCGGGCGCCCGAGGGAACATGATGCAGGTCCGTCAGATCGCCGGCATGCGCGGCCTGGTGGCCAACCCCCGCGGCGACATGATCCCCCGTCCGATCAAGTCCAACTTCCGTGAGGGCCTGTCGGTGCTGGAGTACTTCATCTCCACGCACGGCGCCCGCAAGGGCCTCGCCGACACGGCGCTGCGGACCGCGGACTCCGGCTACCTGACCCGACGTCTCGTCGACGTCGCCCAGGAGCTCATCATCAACGACCGTGACCCGTTCGCCGAGGGAGGACCGATCCGGTCGATCACCCTCGACGACATCCGTCCCGACGAGGCCGGCAAGCGCTACTACCTCGAGACCCGGCTGTTCAGCCGGACCCTCGCCGAGGACGTCGCCCTCGCGGACGGCACCACGATCGCCAAGGGCACCCTCGTCGGCACCGACGAGATGGAGGCGCTGCGCGACGACCCCGACGTCACCTCGGTGCGGGTGCTGTCGCCGCTGACCGACGAGAGCGAGCTCGGCATCTCCGCCGCCGCGTACGGCCTGTCGCTCGCGACCGGTCGCGGCATCGAACCCGGTGAGGCCGTCGGCGTGATCGCCGCGCAGTCGATCGGCGAGCCCGGCACGCAGCTGACGATGCGGACGTTCCACACCGGTGGTGTGACCGCGTCCGGTGGCGACATCACCGGCGGTCTACCCCGCGTCGTCGAGCTGTTCGAGGCCCGCACGCCACGCAACAAGGCGGTGCTCGCCCGCATCTCCGGTGTGGTGCGCGTCGACGACGAGGACGGCAAGGTCTGGAACGTCACCGTCATCGGCGACGACGGCACCGAGGACAGCCACTCCATCGAGCGTGAGCGTCCGCTGCGGGTCCGTGACGGCGACGAGGTCATCGCGGGTGACGCGCTCGTCGAGGGTGCGCGCGATCCGAAGGAGCTGCTCGAGATCAAGGGCGTCCGCTCCGTCCAGCAGTACCTCGTCGACGAGGTCCAGCGGGTCTACCGCGACCAGGGCGTGTCGATCCACGACAAGCACATCGAGCTGATCGTCCGCCAGATGACGCGTCGCATCGCGGTGCAGGAGCCCGGCGAGTCCGACTTCCTGCCCGGCGAGCGGGTCGACCAGCGGGTGTTCGCCGACACGAACCGTCGCCTCGTGACCGAGGGACGCAAGCCCGCCGAGGGTCGCCCCGAGCTGATGGGCATCACGAAGGCGTCGCTCGCCACCGACTCGTGGCTGTCCGCCGCGTCGTTCCAGGAGACGACCCGCGTGCTCACCGAGGCCGCGATCGAGTCCCGCTCCGACGGGCTGTTGGGCCTCAAGGAGAACATCATCATCGGCAAGCTCATCCCGGCCGGCACCGGCATGGGCCGCTACCAGGAGATCCAGACGTTCGCTCCGGACTACGAGCCGCCGGAGGTGTTCAGCGGTGCGGAGGCCGACGGGACCAGCATCGCCGAGTGGCTCGCGAACCTCGGCGAACCCAGCGTCGAGGACCTCGCCGAGGGCGGCGACAACGTGATCGAGTTCCCCGACCAGTCGGGTACCGGGGCGGAGGGGTCCTGAGCACCCGCGCGCCGTCCGCTCCGACCACGGGCGACCTGGGTCGGCACCCGCAGCCGGGGGAGGTTTGCCACCGCTGGAGGGCGGCCCTAACCTCTCCCGGTCGTCCTTCGGAGGACGAGGTGCGCCGCGCCTCGGACGCTGTCGGCGCACCAGCGAGAGCCGTCTCCCGGCGCCGGTCCCGGTGTCGTGGTGGTCAGGGGATCGCCATCAGTCGCACGTGCACCTGCCCCGGCCCGCGCCGGGTCCGGTAGGCGCACCGGAACGCAAGAAGAACACGAGGTTCACCGTGCCCACGATCGAGCAGCTGGTCCGCAAGGGCCGTCAGAGCAAGCGCCGCAAGGAGTCCACGCCGGCGCTGAAGGGCGCGCCGCAGCGTCGTGGCGTCTGCACCCGCGTGTTCACCTCGACGCCGAAGAAGCCGAACTCGGCGCTGCGCAAGGTCGCCCGTGTCCGCCTCTCGAGCGGCGTCGAGGTCACCGCGTACATCCCCGGCGAGGGCCACAACCTCCAGGAGCACTCGATGGTGCTCGTCCGTGGTGGTCGTGTGAAGGACCTCCCCGGCGTCCGCTACAAGATCGTCCGCGGCACGCTCGACACCTCCGGTGTCAGGGACCGCAAGCAGGCACGTTCGCGCTACGGCGCCAAGAAGGAGTCCTGACATGCCCCGCAAGGGTCCCGCCCCCCGCCGCCAGCTCCAGCCCGACCCCATCTACCGGTCGGTGCTCGTCACGCAGGTCGTCAACAAGATCCTCCAGCGCGGCAAGCGCTCCACCGCCGAGCGCATCGTGTACGACGCGCTGTCGACGATCGAGGAGAAGACCGGGACCGACCCGGTCGTCACCCTCAAGCGGGCGATCGACAACGTCAAGCCCCAGCTCGAGGTGAAGAGCCGACGCGTCGGCGGCGCCACCTACCAGGTGCCCGTCGAGGTGAAGCCCGCCCGTGCCAACACGCTCGCGATCCGCTGGGTCGTCGGCTACGCCCGCCAGCGCAGGGAGCGCACGATGGCCGAGCGCCTCGCGAACGAGCTGCTCGACGCCGGCAACGGCGTCGGCGCTGCCGTCAAGCGCAAGGAGGACATCCACAAGATGGCGGAGTCCAACCGCGCGTTCGCCCACTACCGGTTCTGACGGACACGACCGCCGTCGCACCTCCCGAACCACTCCCCGAACGACCGACCCATTCCGACCCATTCCGAGACCGAACCCCGAGACTGAGACAGACGATGGCGCAGTTCCCCCTCGACCGCACCCGCAACATCGGCATCATGGCCCACATCGACGCGGGCAAGACGACCACGACCGAGCGGATCCTCTACTACACCGGCAAGAACTACAAGATCGGTGAGACCCACGAGGGCTCCGCCACGATGGACTGGATGGAGCAGGAGCAGGAACGCGGCATCACGATCACGTCGGCCGCGACGACCACGCACTGGACCGACACCGTCAACGGCGTCGAACACCGGATCCAGATCATCGACACGCCCGGCCACGTCGACTTCACCGTCGAGGTCGAGCGGTCACTGCGCGTCCTCGACGGCGCGGTTGCGGTGTTCGACGGCGTCGCTGGCGTGGAGCCCCAGACCGAGACGGTCTGGCGCCAGGCCAACAAGTACCACGTGCCGCGCATGTGCTTCGTCAACAAGATGGACCGCATGGGCGCCGACTTCTACGGAGCGCTCGAATCCATCAAGGACCGCCTCGACGCCAAGGTCGCCGTCATCCAGCTGCCGATCGGTGCCGAAGCGGACTACCGCGGCATCGTCGACCTCATCACGATGCAGGCGTGGGTCTGGAGCGGTGAGGAGCTCGGCGCCTCCTGGGACGTCATCGACATCCCCGACGACCTCGTCGAGCG
>CAYSCB010000325.1:0-3593 GCA_964429335.1 uncultured Aquihabitans sp. | reverse complement strand
GGGATGTCACGCAGGTTGTTCACCACGAGCAGCGCCGTGACGAGACACCCCATCGCCACACCCGCAACGACCGACAGCCACGGGATGGACCCCATCTGCACATAGGTGGAGCCGACGGTCGCCACCAGCCCGAAGAACACGAACACGAACAGCTCACCGAGACCCGCGTAGCCGTACGGTCGTGAGCCGCCGGTGTAGAACCAGCCCGCTGCGATGGCGGCGACGCCGACGAACACGAGCCGCCAGTCGACGAACAGCACCAGCGGCGTGCCGAACGCAGCGGTGAACCCGAACGCGACGAGCATCGCCCGCTTCACCTCGCCGGGGGACGCGAGCCCGTTGCCGACGAGTCGCGGCGGCCCGACCCGGGCGCCCGGGTCGTCGGTGCCGCGCCTGCCGTCGCTGTAGTCGTTCGCGTAGTTCGTGGCGATCTGCACGCACAGCGCGACGCCCATCGCACAGACGAACACCCACCAACGCAGGTCCGAGCGGGGAGCGATCGCCGTGCCGACGAGCACGGGGGCGACCGCTGCGGGAAGGGTCCGCGGTCGGGCGCCGAGAACCCAACGACGCCAACCGGTCGGAAGCGGAGCGCGGGTCGAAGACAGCGAGGGATCGGACACGACGGCGGCGATGCTACCGATCGTTGCCGAGCTCCAGCAGCCCCCCGGCGACCGGATGCGCGCGGAACATGTCGAGGACCGCCTCGGCTTCCTCCGCCGAGATCCGCGTCGCGGCGCCGACGCGCAGACGGCGCCGGAGCCCACGGACGCGCAGGTCGAGCACCGTCACGGGGCCACGGCGCAGGACCACGAGCGACTCCACGCGATCCCAGTCGACGGCATAGCTCGCCGCGACGTTGCGGCACCGGAGCTCGTCGGGACGCAGCTCCGCGACCTGCCGCGTCGCACGCCAGCCGAGCCAGAACCCGAGCGCCACCGTCACCACCGCAACGATCCACGGCGATGCCGGGTCGTCCGGACCGGAGGACAGGCCCGTGGTCGCTGCACGCAGCACGACCAGGGCGATCGCGGCGACCGGCACCAGGATCGACAGGAGCCGGGCGGGCGTCCCGGGGCGCACCACGATCACAGGGGTCACCGCCGGGTCCGTCATCGGGTGCCCGTCACCTTCGTGCACCGTTGTCGCGCGCGGGGCGGGTCACGCGCCGGAGAGCGACGACCTGGCGGAAGACGTGGCGGCGCTGCGGTCGTGTCCGGTCCGATGACCACGGTGCCGGCGGAGGCTCGACGAGGGAGGCGAGTCCCGTCAGCACCGAGTCGTAGTTGACGCGCCATCCCGCCCAGTCACGCCACGCACGGTCGCGATCCGCGACCAGTGGGACACCCGCCGCCTGAAGCGCCGAGCAGCAGGTGTCGAACTCGGCACGCGACACCGAGATCGGATCCTGCGGCGACGGGTCGTCGTCGTAGGGGATCAGGAACTGGTCAGCGACATCTCGCAGGCACAGGAACCCCGAGCGGATGCACAACGCCGCCGGGGCACTCGTCGGCAGGTCGACCGCCGCGAGGACCATGGCGGCGGAGTCGAGCACGCATCCCGCCGCGGTCAGCCACGAGCGTCGATCACCGGAACGGAAGTACACGAGCGCGGGATACGACGTGTGGGTCTCGGCGACGAGCGAGAACCAGTTCTCCCACGCGTCCCAGGCTTCGTCGAGGTGGTCGAGCCCGCGGATCCGCTGCATCCGGACGAGGAAGGTCGCGACCGACGGCGGTTCTCCCGCTCGACTCGAGATCTGGGCCACGAGCTGCTCCCGTTGGGAGTAGGCGGCGTACATGGCCGGCAGGAACGAGATCAGCAGGCCGACGAGGCCGAGTCCGATGAACGCCTCTGCGATCTCGACGAGACGGGCGGGAGTGGGTTCCGCCGAGAAGAACCCGAGCGTCGTGAGCGAGGACCCCGACACCTGCAGCGCGTCGACCCAGGACAGGTCACCGAGCGCACGGTGCACCGGCGTGAACCCCAGGATCACCAGGGCACCCCAGGAGCCGGCGAGCATCATCAGCGACAGCGGTGCGTAGCGGCGCAGCAGCTGCTCACGTCGCTGCGGTGTCGCTCTGCGCAACACCGGATCCATCGCCCTGCGCACCGACAGGAACACGAACGCGGTGAGCACCGGGCGTTCGCCTCTCGGGACCACGACGGTGCGCACCGCTGACAGCAGCACGGAGAGCACCATCCAGAGCCCGGCGATGGCGAGGACCACCGAGACCACGTCGCTCACCGCGTCGGCGACGACGATGGCGACGACGGTTCCCATTCGTCGACGACGCTACCGTTGCCGGACGTGAGCGGCACCGACGCTGGGTTCCCCGACTGGGTGTGGGCCGTCGGCGAGGAGAGCTCGGACCCCCTCGTCCACGTCGACGGCGCCGACGGGGTCCGGGTCACGACGAGGGTCGACGAGCTCGGCGGGTGCGGGCACCTCGACCGGATGGACGACGACTGCGTCGACGTCAGGTCCCTCGGCGCCACCGTGCTCCGCTACGGGATGCCGTGGCAGCGCACGGAGGTCGAACGCGGCGTGTACGACTGGTCGCTGTGGGACCGCGCGCTCGGCGCCGCCGAGGAAGCCGGCCTCGACGTCGTCGTCGACCTGTGCCACTTCGGGCTCCCCGACCACCTCTGCGGAACCGGATCCGACCACGCTGGGTTCACCGATCCGGCATGGGTGGACGCGTTCCTCCGCTACGTCGAGGCGTTCCTCGACCGATACCCGCAGCCACGGTGGTTCACGCCGGTCAACGAGCCGACGACGACGGCGTTCTGCTCTGCGTTGTGGGGAGCGTGGAACGACGGGCTGAGCTCCTTCGAGGACTACGGACGCGCGCTCGTGCTCTGCGTGTTGGCGGACGCGCTCGCCGCGGCGGCGATCCGCGCGGACCGAACGGCGTGTTTCCCCGGCGCCGAGGCGCTGTCGATCCCGACGCGGGTGCACCCCGACCGCGGCGACGAAGCGGCCCTGCGCACCTCGCAGTGGTTCGCCGCCCTCGACCTGCGCACCGGCCACGCGCTCGATCCCGGAGCCGAACCGCTGTTCGCGGCGGTGCCGGAGGTCTGGCTCGACCGGCTCACGTCGGTCGCCGATCCCGCCGGGATCGTCGCCGGCCACGACCTGTACCCGGTGTCGGTCCAGTCCTACGACGGCCCAGGCGAGGCGCTCCCCGAGCTGTCCGTCCACGAGCGCGTCGACGCCTGGGAGGTCGTCGCACGGACGTGCCACGATCGCTACGGCCTGCCGATCTGGGTGGCCGAGACGTCGAACCTCGGCCTCGATCCCGACGAGGCTCCCGGCTGGCTGGACGCGGTCGCGGCCGCGTGCGCACGGTTGCGCTCCGACGGCGTCGACGTCCGCGGCATCTGCTGGTACAGCCGGGGCGACCAGCGCGACGGGGACCTGGCGCTGGTGCCGCCGGCGGGCGTGACGACGAGGGTGGGGTTGTTCGACATAGACCGCCGTCCGCGTCCGGCCGCCGCGGCGGTCCGTCGGCTCGCGGCCGCAGGGCCCCCCGGTGGGCGCGCTCGTCGCGGTCCGTCGCCCCTGCTGACCGACCTTCGGCGAGGTGGTG
>CAYSCB010000324.1:0-3596 GCA_964429335.1 uncultured Aquihabitans sp. | reverse complement strand
CCGATCGCACCGAGGCGTTGACCGTCAGCGCAGCACGCCCGGCAACGGCTCGGCGTGCAGGATCGACAGGCGCTTGGTCGAACGGCTCAGCGCCACGTACAGGGACTGCGGCCCCCGGACCTCCTCACGGAGGATCGCGGCGGGTTCAACAACGATCACCGAGTCGAGCTCCAGCCCCTTCACGAGCGACGTCGGAACGACCGTCACCTGGTGGTCGAGGCCCTGTCGGGTCGCCCGACCGTGGTCGATCCCCGCGTCGCCGAGGGCCAGATCGGTGCGGGCGACGAGCGATCCGGGCACGATGACCGCCACGTTGCCGCTTCCCACCGCCTTCAGCTCCCGGCGCACGGCGTCCGCCAGCTCCAGGTCGAAGCCGTCATCGCTGCATGCCGTGATGATCGGCTCCTCGCCGGTGTGGCGGATCGAGCGCGGTGGCTGCAGGTCCGGCGCCGCCAACCGGAGCACCTTCGCCGCGAGCTCCATGATCGGACCCGGCACCCGGTAGCCGACGCTGAGCTCGGCCCGACGCGGCGGACGCCGTGAAGGGAGGTGCGCGAGCACCGACTCCCAGTCGTCGTGCGCCCACGCACCGGTCGACTGGGCGATGTCGCCGACGACGGTCATCGAACCGTTGAGCGAACGCCGATCCAGCACGCGCAGCTGCATCGGCGACAGATCCTGGGCCTCGTCGACGACGATGTGCCCGTAGGTCCGGACCGCGTCCTCGTCCCGGTGCCGTGGCCGCGGTCCGAGCAGCTCGAGTGCCTCGTCGAGGACCGGCACGTCGTGGTTGGTGAACACGACCTCGGCCGCGACGTGCTCCCTCGGCCGCGACAGGAGCTTCCACTCCGTCGGCTCGAGGTGGTTGCGCGCGGCGAGCTTGAGGAGACCGGGGGATCCGTACAGGTCGTTGAGCAGCTCGGCCGGGGTCAGGACCGGCCACATCCGCTCGAGCGCCGCCCGGACCAGCGGATCACCCCGAAGGCGCTCACGGACCACGTCAGGGCCGTCCTCGGTGCGCGACGTCTCGGCGAGCGCTTCGAACAGCAGCTGCTCGACCAGCTTGCGTGCCGCGTTGTGGGTCCGGAAGCGTCGACGTGCGGTCTGCACGATCTCGGCGGAACGAGCGACGGACACCGTGAGCCACTGCACCCCGTACGGCACGCGCAGCGGTTCACGGAGCGGCCGCTCCCGGTCCCGCACGGCGTGACGAACCACGTCGATCATTCGCAGGTCGCCCTTGACCCGGGCGGTGTCCTCGTCGTCGTGGCCGGCGATCCGCACGTGCGGGACCAGATCCCCGAGCGTCGCGATCTGCACACCGGCCTCGCCCAGGCTGGGCAGCACCTGCTCGATGTAGGACAGGAACACCCGGTTCGGCCCGATGACCAACACGCCCTGGCCCTCGAGCGGGAAGCGGTGGCTGTACAGGAGATAGGCGGCACGGTGCAGCGCCACCACGGTCTTGCCGGTGCCCGGCCCGCCCTGGACGACCAGCACGCCGGGCAGCTCGGAGCGGATGATGACGTCCTGTTCGACCTGGATCGTCGCGACGATGTCCGACAGGCGCCCCGAGCGCGACTCCTCCAGCGCGGCGATCAGCGCGCCGTAGCCCTGCACCTCACCGCGGTCCAGCGCGTCGGTCGCCGCGCCGAACAGCTCGTCGTCGATGCCCAGAAGCGTGCGCCCCCGGCTCGCGAAGTGACGTCGCCGCAGGAGCCCCATCGGGTCACGTCCGGTCGCCCGGTAGAACGCCTCGGCGACCGGAGCCCGCCAGTCGACCACCACCGGATCCCGGTTGGCATCCGCGACCGCGACACGTCCGATGTGGAACCGCTCGGCCTCACCGACCCCACCTGTCCCCTCGACTCCACCAGCTCCACCGGCCGGGCCGAGGGGCCCGACGACGGCACCTGATTCGAAGTCGATGCGACCGAACACGAGTGCCAGGTCACCGATCTCCAGGTGCTGCAGGCGAGCCTCCACCTGCTCGTGGACGACATCACGCTCGTAGCGGTGCTGGAACGTGCCGCCCGGCCCTGCCTCGACGGTGTCGCGCATCGCAGCCACCGAACGCCGGGTCTCTTCGAGGCAGTCGTAGGCGTGGTCGATGTACGCCTGTTCCGCTTCGAGCTCGGGATGGTTCGCCACACGTGCTCCTGCAGCGGGTCGGACCCGCAAACGGGGGATCCGCAAGTGTACTCACCGCGGCGGTTCGGCGATCACCCCCGATCCGGCCATGCCGTCGATGACCAACGACGTCAGCTCGGGCCCCGACATGGTCGAGACCGACGCTCGGAGCAGGATCAGATCGAGCGTCGCCCTGGCCATCACGCGGAAGCCGTCGCCCGCTGCCACCGGGACCTTCCCATCGGAGCGCTCCGGTCCCTCGGCGTCGACCGCCTCGGAGATGACGGACGCGAACGCCTCGACGAACCGCTTCGAACCCACGTCCTCGCGCGGTTCACCCGCCTGGGACGTCGCGTTCAGTCGCGAGATCAGCATCGACGACGCCAACGAGCGCTGGGAGCACACGGTGTCGCAGACGTCGTCCACGAACGCCGACAGCCGGGCCGCCGGCGACAGGCCGTCACGCGCGGCGTGTCGGTGCTCGATCCCCGAGACGAGGTCGTCCCACACGATCGCAGCGAGGTCGTGACGCGAGGGGTGAACACCGGCCAGCCGGCCATCCGGGATGCCCGACAGCTGGCTCACCTTCGTCAGGGTGACCGCAGGCCAGCCGGCACGGGAGCTGACGCGGAGCACCGCGGCGCGGACCGCCTCCTGTTCCTCCTCGCAGAGCGGGTCCTGACCCTCGATCGTGAGACGGTGGCCGGGAAGGTCGTCCCGGGTTCCGACGCGACGGGTCATCGAGTCCATCAACGACAGGAAGATGCTCGAGATGATCCCGGGATCGAGATCCGGATCGACTCGGAGCCGGAGCGCGCAACCATCGCCGGCGACGACGAACATCCGGGCGAACTCGTGCAGGTCGATCCCATCGACGAGCTCTCGGCCCGTGGCCGCGAGCAGGTCGGTGAGCACCACCGCGTACGCGCGGTCGAAGCTGTCCAGGTACTTCCTCAGGAACGCGGCGATCTCGGCGTCGTTGAGGCTGACCGCCGCACCCAGCCACTCGTGGGTGTAGGACCACCCGTCGTCGACCTCCCCACGCGCGTCCGCGGCCACCGACTCGGCGAGCACACCGGCGAGGCGCCGCATCCACTGGGCCGGGTCGCCGGAGCCGACGCTCGCGAGCTGCTCCACCAGGACCGCACGGGCCTGGAGCGTCGCGATGTCGACCTCCACGTCGAGGGATCGGAACGCCTCGCGTGCGACGACCTGCGGGGCAGTCCGCTGGCGGGCGCCGTCGGCAGCCTCCGGCCCGAACGAGGCGTACACCGCCCCGCTCGACAAGCCGGATGTCTCGGCCAGGCGGCGGACGGTCACGAACGTGGTGAGATCATCCAACGTGGCACCGGCCAGGAGCGCTCGCGCCGCCCCCTGCAGCCGCGCCCCCCCGCTGCCACGGACCGTCGGAGCGTCGAGGATGTCCGCGGCGGCGTCCTCTCCGCCCTCTACCTCTCCGCCCTCTT
>CAYSCB010000323.1:0-3630 GCA_964429335.1 uncultured Aquihabitans sp. | reverse complement strand
GGCAGATGTGCCCTACGTGGCCGTCCTGCCGTACCCGGATCCGATGGCAGGTCGCCCCGATGGGGAGCTGGCGTCGTTCGAGCGCCTCGTCGACTCCGCGTCCGACGTCGTGGTCCTCGAACGGCGGCGACCACCGGACCTGGAGGGTCGTCGCGGGTCCCTCGCGCGTCGGGACGGCTGGTTGCGCTCCGTCGCTGACGCGGCGCTCGTCATCAGCGACGGTCGGGATCCGGATGCTGAGCTGGCGCTCCGCCGCTACGGCGACGCGGTCGGTGACGAGTTGTGGGAGTACGGACCGGGGTGAGCTCTGCAGCACTCGCAGATGCTCAGATCACGCGTCGGTCCTTCTCGAGCTCGTGGTAGGCGATGTTGATCGCCGCCAACCGCTCGGCGGCGTCACGACGGGTCTCCTCGTCTGCGGTCACGAATCGATCGGGGTGCA
This sequence comes from uncultured Aquihabitans sp., assembly GCA_964429335.1. GTDB lineage: Bacteria > Actinomycetota > Acidimicrobiia > Acidimicrobiales > Microtrichaceae > Dermatobacter. The sequence goes on along the minus strand of CAYSCB010000323.1, from coordinate 3,188 downwards.
GCTGTGCGAGGAGGTCACGATGGGCTCGCCGGATGGTCGTCCAGTCCGCGTCCGCGCCGACGCCCAGGATCGACGTGTTGGAGCCGTCGGCGTCGATGACGCCTGCGTCGTCGACGGCCGCTCCGTTCCCGATGCGGTGGTCGAACAGCGACTCGGTCGGTGAGTAGTCCGCGAAGCGCATCTCCGACGGTGCTCCGGGTGCTGCGTCGTCGGTCAGAACATCGCTCGCTGTGCCGTGCACGAATGTGCCGTCGACGAATCCGTCGTCGACGAATCCGCCGTCGACCATCTCGACGCCGGGACTGTTGGGAGCAGCGCCTCGCAACGTCGTGCCCGACGGATGGCGGAGTCGGGGTAGGCGCGTCGCGCCACCCGGGAACGCGTGGGACACCCCGGTCGTCGAGGGTCGTCTGACGTCGTCGTGGAAGTCGTGGTCGCTCGTTCGCATCGTCGAGTTCGGCCGTCGTCGGTCGGTTCCCGCTGCTGCAGTCGGCCGGCCGCTGCGACGGGTCGGATCCGGTCGCTACCGTTCCGGTCGTGCAGATCGGAGCGGACAGCGGCGGGACCTTCACCGATGTCGTCGGCACGGATGGCCGCACACTGAAGGTTCCGTCCACGCCGGAGGATCCGGGCCGGGCGGTTCGAGTGGGCACCGCGGCGTTGGTCGGGGACGAGGTGGCGCTCCTGGCCCATGGGACGACCGTCGCGACCAATGCCCTGCTGGAACGTCGTGGGGCGCGGGTGGCGCTCGTGACCACCGCCGGCTTCACCGACGTCATCGAGATCGCCCGCCAGGACCGCCCCTCGTTGTACGACCCCTGGGTGGACCGGCCCGAACCGCTGGTGGCGCGGGCTGACCGCCTGGAGGTCGATGAACGCGTCGGCCACGACGGCTCGGTGCTCGTCGCCGCGGATCCGGAGCGGATCCCGGAGATCCCCGACGGCGTGGAAGCAGTCGCAGTGTGCTTGCTGCACGCCGATCTGAACCCTGTCCACGAGATCCTCGTCGCCGGTGCCCTGATGGGGCGGGGACACGAGGTGAGCGCGTCGCACCTGGTCGCTCCCGAGTTCCGCGAGTACGAGCGCACGATCACCACCGTGTTGAACTCGTATCTGCGGCCGGTGTGCGGTCCGTACCTCGATGGGCTCGCCACCATCGGTGACGAGGTGGTGGTGATGACCTCGTCGGGTGGATCGGTCGATCTCAGGACTGCCGCCGAGTTGCCGGTCCTGCTCCTCCTGTCGGGTCCTGCCGGTGGCGTCAGCGCCGCGGCCGCGGTCGCAGCGGCGTGCGGGTTCCCGGACGCGGTGAGCTTCGATATGGGCGGTACGAGCACTGACGTCTGCCTCATCCGGGACGGCGTGGCCCAACCAGCGTCCCAGCAGGTCGTCGCCGGGTTCCCGGTCCGCGCTCCCGCGCTGGCCGTCCACACGATCGGTGCAGGTGGTGGGTCGGTCGCGAGGATCGACGAAGGCGGGGCGCTCGTCGTCGGTCCCGAATCAGCAGGTGCCCGACCCGGGCCGGCCTGCTACGGCCGCGGCGGGGTGCGTCCCACGGTGACCGACGCGAACCTCGTCGCGGGACGCATCCCGGTGAGTGCGTCCTTCGGGGATCTCGACCGGCTCGACATCACCGCAGCGCAGGCCGCGCTCGACGCTGCCGGGGTCGACGCGGTCGGGGTGATCGACGTGGTGAACGCAGGGATGGAGCGAGCGTTGCGGGCCGTGTCGGTCGAACAGGGCGTCGATCCAGCCGGTCTGGCGCTCGTCGCCTTCGGTGGAGCCGGCCCGCTGCACGCCTGTGAGCTCGCGGACTCCCTCGGCATGCCCACGGTGATCGTTCCCGCGGCGGCGGGGGTGCTGTCAGCCGTGGGGCTCCTCACGGCGCCGGGACGACGTGAACTGGTGCAGTCCTGGCCCGGAGGGGCTGACTTGACTGGTCTGGACGCGGCGCTCGAGACACTCGCCGCGGCGGCGGCGAGACTCGTGGACGAGGAAGCTGGTCGTGGCGCTGGTGCTGTCGTCACGACGTCGGTCGACTGCCGCTACCGCGGTCAGAGCCACGAGCTGCGAGTGCCGTCGGTGGCCTCGTTCGGCGAGGAGCACCTCCGCCGCAACGGAACCATCCGACCTGACGACCCGGTCGAGGTGACCGCACTGCGGGCGGTCGTCGAGACCCCGGCGCCCGCGCGGATCGAGGAGGTGCTCGCATCCTGGGACGGTCGATGGAGAGGGTCGATCGTCGGTCCGGTGATCGTGGAACGGGAGGACTGCACGATCTGGGTGCCGTTGCGCTGGCGTGGTGAACCGGGTCCCCTCGGGTCGCTGGTGCTGCGGCGCGTCGACCAGGGGCCGGACACGTGAGCTTGTCGCCCTCTCAGCTGCAGGTCCTCATCGCAGCACTCGGCGGGGTCGCCGAGGAGGTGGGTGCGGTGCTGCAGCGGAGCGCCTTCAGTCCCAACATCAAGGAACGCGGTGATTGCTCCGCAGCGGTGTTCACCGCCGACGGTCAGCTGCTCGCCCAGGCGGAGCACATCCCGGTGCACCTCGGTTCGATGCCGGCATCGGTCGCCGCGGTGGTCGACGTCCTCGGTGACTCGCTCGGCCCGGGTGACCAGGCGATCGTCAACGATCCGTACGCGGGTGGCACGCACCTGAACGACGTGACGGTGGTCGCGCCGTGCCACGTCGACGGCAGGTTGGTCGGCTGGGTGGCGAACCGGGCGCACCACGCGGATCTCGGTGGGGCGGCTCCGGGCTCGATGCCGGCGCACGCGACCACGATCCACGAGGAGGGGTTGCGCATCCCGCCGATGCGGTTCACCTCCGAGGTCCGCGAACTGCTCCTGGCCGCCTCGCGGACTCCGTGGGAACGTGCCGGGGACGTCGACGCGCAGGTCGGCGCCAACGTCATGGGCGTCAGTCGTCTCGCCCGGCTCGCCGGGATGTCGTTCGAGGAGGTGCTCGCCCACGGCGAACGGCGTTGCCGCGCGGTGCTCGCCGCCGTCCCGGTCGGCCGTTGGGAAGCCACCGACGTGTTGGACTCGACCGGGCCTGGTGCCGATCAGCAGCAGTCGGCGGTGCTGCGATGCGCTGTGAGCATCGACCACGGCGGACCAGGCCTCGATGGCCCGTCGATCACCTTCGACTTCACAGGCACCGACCTGCATCGGGCAGGCAACACGAAC
>CAYSCB010000322.1:0-3653 GCA_964429335.1 uncultured Aquihabitans sp. | reverse complement strand
GCGACAGGTACACCTCGGAGTAGCGCTCCTCGTAGAACATCTCCTGCCACTGGCGGACCATGCCGAGGTAGCCGTTGTTCAGGATCGCGACCTTCACCGGGATGCGCTCGGTGGCTGCGGTCACGAGCTCCTGCGCGGTCATCTGGAAGCAGCCGTCGCCGTCGACGGCCCACACCATCCGATCCGGTCGACCGACCTTGGCGCCGATCGCGGCGGGAACCGAAAAGCCCATCGTCCCCGCGCCACCCGAGTTGATCCAGGTGTAGGGGTGGTTGAAGCGCCAGTACTGGCTCGTCCACATCTGGTGCTGGCCGACACCGCTGGCCACGATGCAGTCCTCCGGTGCCCGGGCCCGCAGCTCCTCCAGGACGAACTGGGGTTTCAGCAGCCCCCCTTCCGCCGACGGTTCGTAGACCAACGGGAAGCGCTCCCGCCACCCGGAGATCGACTGCTTCCAGGGCAGTCGATCCGGTTGGTGCGCGTCGACGTCACCATCGGTACGGTTGCGAAGGACCCGGACCATCTCTTCGATCACCAGCCGGCAGTCACCGACGATCGGGACGTCCGGGCGACGGACCTTGCCGAGCTCAGCCGGGTCGATGTCGACGTGGATCACCTTCGCGTCGGGGGCGAACGCGTCCTTCTTCCCCGTGACGCGGTCGTCGAACCGGCTCCCCAGCGCGATCAGCAGATCCGTCCGCTGCATTGCGGTGACCGCGGTGTAGTTCCCGTGCATGCCGGGCATCCCGAGGCACAGCGGATGATCGTCGGGGAACGCGCCGCGGGCCATCAGGGTCGTGACGACATGGATCCCGGTGAGCTCGGCGAGCTCACGCAACGCCTCCGCCGCCCGGGCACCAAGGATGCCCCCTCCGGCGTAGATGACGGGGCGCTCGGCCGCGAGGATCAGCTCGACGGCCTCCTTGATCTGCTTCGCGTGGCCCTTGGTGGTCGGCTTGTAGCCGGGAAGGCTCGACAGCACATCGGCATCCGACGGCCAGTCCCACTGCATCGCCGATGCCGGGTTCGTCGGGTCGACGATGTCCTTGGGGATGTCGACGAGGACCGGGCCGGGCCGACCGGTCGTGGCGATGTGGAACGCCTGGCGGATCGCGAGCGGGATGTCCTCAGGACGGGTCACCAGCTCGTTGTGCTTCGTGATCGAGCGGGTGATGCCGACGATGTCGCACTCCTGGAAGGCATCGGTGCCGATCGCCGGAGTCGGGACCTGACCGGTGACGACCACCATGGGGACGGAGTCCATGAAGGCATCGAGGATCGGCGTCACGATGTTCGTCGCCCCCGGGCCCGACGTCACCATCGCGACGCCCGGCCGGCCGGTCGCGTGGGCGTACCCCTCGGCCATGTGCCCGGCACCCTGCTCGTGACGGACCAGCACGTGACGGATCGGGCTGTCGAGGATCGGGTCGTACACCGGGAGGATCGCTCCGCCCGGGAGCCCGAAGATCACCTCGACCCCCTCCATCTCGAGGGATCGGATCAGCGCTTCGCCGCCGTTGGTGTTCATGATGCTCGGTCCATCTCTCTGGCCTGTGCTGTGCTCTCTGGCCTTGGCTGCGTTCGGTTGCTGCAGACGTTCACCACCCCGGAAAACCGGAACGACCTCCCTGGCGGGAGGTCGTGTGGCGCACGCGCGGTCGGGTCCCGGTCGTCGTGCGCCTAGTTGGATACCACCACGAGGACGGGATGACGGGGACTCGACTGCTGCATCACCGGACAGTCTGCCGCGGTGGCACGTGGTTCGCCAACCATCGCCGCATCCGGACCCGTCAGTCGCACAGGCCCGTCAGTCGCACAGACCCGTCACGCTGAGCACATTGGGTGCGGGGGCGCTGTCGTCGGCGACGGAGATCTTCCCACCGACGGAGAACGTGCCGTCGGCTGAGACCTGCACCGAGCTCACGGTTCCCTCCCGGTCCTCGGAGGGACCGCGGAACACCGCCGATCCGCTGCCGTAGGAGGCGTCCACGGTCAGGGTGTTGCCGGATCCGTCGGTCGCGCTGAGCTTCACCGACGTCTGGTTGTCCGAGCTGCACGACTCCGACGTCAACGCGACGGTTCGGTCACCCAGGTGCATCTCGACTCCACCCTCGCGCGTCGGAGGTGTGCTGCTCGTCGAGGACGCAGCCGGCTTCGTCGTGGTCGTTGCGGTCCCTTCGGAGTCGTTCCCGCAGGAGGCGGCGAACACGACGCACCCCACGCACGCGAGGGCCGTGACGACACGGCGCACCGGTCGGTTCCGCCGACCGGGAGACGTCTGCTGCATCTGCTGCGCCTGCATCGTGGTCACGCTCGGAGCCTATGACCGAGGAACCGCCCGCGCCGCCGCGGGTCGATCAGTCGGGGAGATGGGTGCGCGCGACCTGCGACACGTCGCGCACCGCGCCGCGGGCAGCAGATGTCGTGAACGCGGCGTACACCTGCAGAGCGGTCGAAACCCGCCGGTCGCGCTCGTGCGGCGTCCACGCAGCGGCACCCCGCTCGAGCTCCTGCTCGTGTCGTCGGGCAAGCTCCGCGTCGTCGACGGCGAGGTGGATCGACCGTGCGGGGATGTCGATCTCGATGCGGTCGCCGTCACGCACCAAGCCGATGAGGCCGCCCTCGGCTGCTTCGGGTGAGACGTGTCCGATCGACAGCCCCGAGGTGCCACCGGAGAACCGGCCGTCAGTGAGCAGCGCGCACGTCGTACCGAGGTGGCGGCTCTTGATGTAGGTGGTCGGATACAGCATCTCCTGCATGCCGGGACCGCCCTTCGGGCCCTCGTAGCGGATGACAACGACCTCGCCGGCGACCACGTCCTCGTCGAGGATGCCCGCCACCGCGTCGTCCTGGCTCTCGTACACGCGCGCCGGACCGGTGAACTGCCAGATCGACTCGTCCACGCCCGCGGTCTTCACGATGCAGCCGTCCGGCGCGAGGTTGCCGTACAGCACGGCGAGTCCGCCCTCGACGGTGTAGGCGTGCGCGAAGTCGCGAATGCAGCCATCCGCGCGGTCCTCGTCGAGGCTCGGCCAACGTGTGGCCTGGCTGAACGCGACCTGGGTCGGGATGCCGGCCGGACCGGCGCTCCAGAGCCGTCGGGCCTCGTCGGTGCAGGTCGGACGGCGGATGTCCCAACGGTCGAGCGCCGCCGCCATGGTCTCGGAGTGCACCGTCGGCGCGGCGGCGTCGATGAGCCCGACGCGGTCGAGCTCACCGAGGATCGCCGGGACGCCACCCGCGCGGTGGACATCCTCGACGTGGTAGCGGTCCGTCGCCGGCGCCACCTTGCACAGGTTCGGGATGCGACGGCTGAGCGCGTCGATGTCCGCCATCGTGAACGGGACCTCGCCCTCGTGCGCCGCGGCGAGCAGGTGCAGGACGGGGTTGGTGCTGCCGCCCATGGCGATGTCGAGCGACATGGCGTTGGTGAACGCCCGACGGTCCGCGATCGAGCGGGGCAGGACCGACTCGTCATCCTTGCCGTAGTGGCGACGTGCCAGGTCCACGATGAGGCGGCCGGCCTCGAGGAACAGCTGCTCACGATCCGCGTGGGTCGCGACGAGGGTGCCGTTGCCGGGCAGGGACAGCCCGAGCGCCTCGGTCAGGCAGTTCATCGAGTTCGCCGTGAACATTCCCGAACAGGACCCGCA
>CAYSCB010000321.1:0-3655 GCA_964429335.1 uncultured Aquihabitans sp. | reverse complement strand
GCCGAGGAGGGCTTCGCCCTCACGTTCCTCCCGTTCATCTCACGGGCCGTGGTCGACGCCCTGCACGAGTTCCCGCACATGAACGCGTCGGTCGCGGACGGGTCGCTCGTGGTCCACAACGAGGTGCACCTCGCGATCGCCGTCGATCTCGACTACGAGGGTCTCCTCGCTCCCGTGATCACCAACGCGCACGACCGTCGCCTGCGAGCGATCGCGCGCGAGATCCACGACCTGGCGACCCGGGCCCGCTCCAAGCAGCTCGCACCCGACGAGCTCGCCGACGGCACGTTCACGATCTCCAACTCCGGCAGCTACGGCACGGCGATGGTGATCCCGATCATCAGCCAACCCCAGGTCGCGATCCTCTCGACCGACGGCATCAGCCGCAAGCCCGTCGTGGTCACCGACGCCTATGGCAACGAGACGATCGGCATCCACTCGGTCGGCAACCTGACGCTCAGCTGGGACCATCGAGCCTTCGACGGCGCGTACGCAGCGGCGTTCATGGCCCGCCTCAAGGAGATCCTCGAGACCCGGGACTGGGCGACCGAGCTGGGGTGAGGCCGTGAACCCGCTGCGGATCCGGTGGCTCGGGGTCGTCCCGTACCACGAGGCGTGGTCGTTGCAGCGGGCGCTGCACGACGGACCGGGCGTCGATGGCGATCGTCGGTCGGATCACCTCCTGCTGCTCGAGCACCCGCACACCTACACCCTCGGACGCAACGCGCATCCGGCCCACGTGCTCGTCGATCCGGACGCCGTGGGAGCGGAGCTGGTGAAGGTCGACCGTGGCGGTGACGTCACCTACCACGGTCCGGGTCAGCTGGTCGCGTATCCGATCCTCACCCTGGACGCCCGTCCGGACGATCCGGTTGGTGACGTCGGGTCGGCACGGGTCGGGGTCAAGCGCTACGTCCACCTGCTCGAGGACGTCCTCATCGACACGGTCGCCTCCCTCGGACTCACCGACGTCGGACGTCACGAGGGCTTCCCCGGGGTGTGGGTCGAGCCGAACACCGCCGCAGCGCGGAAGGTCGCCCAGATCGGCGTCCGCGTCGAGCGAGGTCGGACGCTGCACGGGATCGCCCTCAACGTCGCACCCGACATGGGCTACTTCGACCACATCGTCCCGTGTGGCATCACCGGCTACGGCGTGACGTCGCTCGCCGATGAAGGGCTCGACGTCACCATGCGCGAGGCGGTGGACGCGTTCGCCGGGGCATTCACGGCCCGATGGTTCGAACGTGGCTCCGACGCCGAGCACGTGGTCGACCGGGCGGATGTCGTGTGGCGTCGCCGTTCCCGTGACGGGCACCTCGACGACACTGATCTCGCTCCGTTCAGCCGTGGACTCGGTCCCGGTGAACGCATGACCGGAGCCAACCGGGCCGTGGCGTCGGGAGGGTCCGTCGGGCCGGGGACGTCGGTTCGTCTGCTCGGACGCCTCGCAGAGGCGGGGGTGACCGAGGCCGTCGAGCTCACGGATCGCAAGCCGGCGTGGATGCGGGCGCCGCTGCGCCACACCCCTGCCGTGCGCGCGGTGAGACAGACCGTGAGGGACCTCGGTCTCGTCACCGTCTGCGAGGAAGCGGGTTGTCCGAACCTGAGCGAGTGCTGGTCCGACGGAACGGCGACGTTCATGGTGCTCGGGGAGCGCTGCACACGCGCCTGCGGGTTCTGCCTCGTCGACACGCGTCATCCGGGACCGCCGGCCGCCGACGAACCGGAACGGGTGGCGGAGGCCGTCGCCCGGATGGACCTCGCACACGCCGTCGTCACGATGGTCGCACGTGACGACCTTCCCGACGGCGGCGCCGCGCACGTCGCCGCGACGATCCGAGCGATCCGTGCCCGTCGACCCGGGACACGCGTCGAGGTGCTGATCTCGGACCTCAGGGGAGACGCCGACGCGCTCGACGTGGTGCTGTCGTCGGAGCCCGACGTCGTCAACCACAACGTCGAGACCGTCGCCCGGCTCCAACGAGCGGTGCGACCATCGGCCGGCTACGCGCGGTCGCTCGCCCTGCTCGGTCGGAGTGCGCTCGCCGGTCACACCACCAAGTCCGGGCTGGTCATCGGACTCGGTGAGACCGCGCCAGAGGTGGAATCGACGCTCGCGGACATGGCGGCGGTGGGTGTGTCGATCGTGACCATCGGCCAGTACCTGCGGCCGACCTCCCACCACCTGCCGGTCGCGTGCTGGTGGACACCGGAGGACTTCGACCGCTTCGCCGCGGTCGGTCGTGCACTCGGGATCACCCACGTCGAGTCCAGCCCGTTCACCCGGTCGAGCTACCACGCACGAGCGGCGCTCGATTCGACAGCACCTGTCCCACGGTGACCGCCTGTCGCACGGTGGCCCAGTTCTGACGGCAGACTGGGCCCATGGGCTTCGTAGCGCAGTTCCGTCGCGGCGTCACCGACAGCGCAGGACGTGAGGACGGCTCCGGTGAGCTCGGCCTCGTGCTCCCGGAGTACGCGACCGGAACGGTGCACCACGAGGCGGTGCTCGCCGACGGTCAGGTGCTGCACCACCACCAGGTGTTCGACCGTGGGGTGCTCGTCGATTGGATCGAGGACGACGAACCAGGCCCGTGGGCGTTGATCCGACCCGGCTCTCCGCTGCGATCATGTCCTGCGGGGGTCGCATCGCCGGAGGCGGTCGCGGAGGTGAAGATCCGCCTCGGCACCGACGTCATCGACCTGCCGCTGCTCGATGACCTCCCCGCACCGGTGTTCGACACGCTCGCGCACGTCCCCGACGCGACCGCCCGCCTGCGCTTCGAGGTGTACGGCACGCCGGTCGGCATCCAGCGCTGCGACGTCCGCTACGTCGACGGCTCCCGGCAGGCGTGGCTGGTCGAGGAATGGGAGGACTGGTCGCAGGTGGATGACGGTGAGCCGGCCGCCGGCGCACCGGAGATGGGTGTGTCGATGTCGTTCCGCAACTACCTCGCCATGCGATCCGGTGAAGCGACCGCTCTGGAGGCGATCGAGGACGGCGGCGTGGTCGATGCCCGCTGGACCCTGTTGCTCCTGCTGCACGGCCTGATCCAGTCGCCCGAGTACGTCGCCGCGTACCGCTCGCTGCCTCGCCTCCCTCCCGAGTTGGGCTGGTGGGGTGCGGTGGCCCCGCTGATCCCGCCGGCCGAGGACTGACCCCGACGCCGACTCCATCTACAGTTGACCGGTCGGTCAAGAACTGAGGAGTCGATCGTGTTCGAGTGGTCGGAAGAGCAGCAGATGGTCCGCACGGCGGTCCGGGACTTCATCGATCGGGAGATCCGTCCCCACCGCGACGATCTCGAGTTCGGTGACCTCCCGCCGTACGACCTGCTGCGCAAGATGTTCGCCACGTTCGGGATGACCGAGATGCAGCGGGCGTCGTTCCAACAGCGGATCGCCGCGGAACGCGCGAAGGCCGACGGGACGACCGAAGCGGCCGATGAGCCGTCGGACCGGTCGGACGGCGAGGACAACAGCCGCCGCGACGCGAACGCGGTCGCGTTCCAGGTCATCCCGATCATCGAGCTGTGTCGGGTGTGTCCCGGCATGGTGACCGCGATGGGCGTGTCGATGGGGCTCACCGCAGCGTCGGTCATGTCGAAGGGCACCGTTGCCCAGAAGGAACGCTGGGGCCTCGACCTGCTGACCC
>CAYSCB010000320.1:0-3698 GCA_964429335.1 uncultured Aquihabitans sp. | reverse complement strand
AACCTCAACAAGCTGGTCGAGGGCACGGAGTTCGAGAACGCCTCGCTCGAGGACGTGATCATGAAGTCCGACGGCGGCATGTTCAACAACTCCGCGCAGGTCTGGAACCACACGTTCTACTGGAGCTCGATGACCCCGAACGGCGGCGGGGCGCCGACCGGTGCCGTGGGTGACGCGATCAACAGCGCCTTCGGCTCCTACGACGAGTTCAAGGCGAAGTTCGCCGAGGCTGCCGCGACGCAGTTCGGCTCCGGCTGGGCGTGGCTGGTCGACAACGGCTCCGGCCTCGAGATCATGAAGACCGCCAACGCTGACCTGCCCATGAAGCACAGCGCGAAGGCGCTCCTCACGATCGACGTGTGGGAGCACGCCTACTACATCGACTTCCGCAACGCCCGGCCGAACTACATCTCGACGTTCCTCGACCACCTGGCCAACTGGGACTTCGTCGCCCAGAACCTGGGTTCCTGAATCCGCCAGCCTGAACGCGTCAGCCTGAACGCGTCAGGCGGGTGCGATCTCGACACGGGCATCGTGGAACACCGCACCCCCGATCGTGTGCTCGACGTCGGCCGGGGTGAGCGCGTTCGCGCTCAGCCCGCCCGGCAGGTGCCGTCGCCACAGCCCCTTGGGGATCGAGACGACGCCGGGACGCAGCGACAGGTCCACCTTGGCTGGCAGCACCAGTGTCGCCAGGTCGTTGACCACCCGCACGACGTCGCCGTCGCGGATGCCGCGTTCGGCGGCGTCGTCGAGGTGCAACGAGACCACTGCCGGCGGCGGGTCGTACTCGCCGAAGATCGAGTTGATCATCCGGGTCGACGCCGGCGTGATCAACGTCAACGGATAGGTCGAGTCGAGCGGTCGGTGCGTCGGCACCGGATCCGAACCCGGACCGAGCACAAGGCGCGCCCGTCCGCGGTCTGGGCGCGTGGTGTCCGGTCGGCCCACGGGTCCGAACTGGATCGTTCCGTCGGGCCGGGTCGGGATAGCACGGTCGGGAACCGGCGGCGGCGGAACCTGCTCGGGTGCGTAGCCGTCGATGCCGAGCGCTGAGGCCAGTCCAGCTCCCACCTCGGCGTTGGTCCTCGACTCGCCGACCGGCCGGATCACCTGCCGCAGAGGCGAGGCGGCGTACGCGGTGTAGCCGACCGCCACGTCGCCACCCTGTTCGAAGTAGGTGGCGGCGGGCAGCACGATGTCGGCCAGTGCGGCGGTGTCGGTCATGACCTGGTCGTGCACGACTGTGAACAGGTCGTCGCGCTCCAGGCCGGCGATGACCGCTCGCTGATCGGGGGCCATCACCGCCGGGTTGGCGCCCTGCACGAACAGGACCGCGACCGGCGGGTCGGCATGACGGAGGTCGTGACCGATGCGGTTCATGTTCAACGTGCGCGCCCGCGGCGGTGCGTCGGTCAGCTCGTCGAGGGTGTCGTCCTCGGCAGCCGACGAGGTCGAGGTGATCACCCCGGCGCCCACCCGTCCGAACTGGCCGGCCAGCACCCACAGACCGAGGGCGGCCCGGATGCCGGAGCCGCCGTTGCGGTTGCGCTCCATCCCCCAGCCGATGCGCAACATGGCCGGACGTCGGGTCCCGACCAGTTCCGCCAGGTCCGTGATCGCTGCACCGTCGACGCCGCACACCTCCGCCGCTGCAGCGGGCGTCCACTCTCGGGCCGCGCTCAGGAACTCGTCGACTCCGTCCGCGTTGTCGGCGCAGAACGCCCGGTCCACCAGCCCGAGGCGGTCGAGCTCTGCTGCGGTGGCCAGGGCCAGGACATCGTCGGTGCCGGGCCGCACCGCCAGGTGCCGATCCGCCCGAGCTGCGGTCGGGGTGCGTCGCGGGTCGATCACGACCACGGCTGCACCGCGGCGACGGGCGTCGGTGAGCAGCGGGGTGAGGTGGGTGTTCGACGTCGACGGGTTGGCGCCCCAGATCACGACCAGGTCCGAATGGGCGATGTCGAGAGGGTCGGCCGAGGCCATGTCGGGGAACGTCGAGTGCCACGCGATCGACGCGGTGTAGGCGCAGATCGTGTGGGCGACCTCCGACGTGCCGAGCTCGGCGAACAGTCGGTTCATCAGCCGGTCCGAGTAGGTCGGCGCGGATGAGTTGTAGAGGAACGGCACCACGCTCGCCGGACCGTGCCGATCGATCGCCGTGGTGATCGCCGCAGCGGTGCGCGCCAGCGCCTCGGCCCAGCTGATCGGCTCGAACGCTCCCGATCCCGTGGGGCCGGTGCGCCTGAGCGGTGTCAGGATCCGCTCCGGGGAGTGCACCCGTCGGGCGGAGCGTCGGACCTTGGCGCAGATCCATCCGTCGGTCAGAGGGTTCGAGTCGTCCGCCGGCGCTGCGTCGATGGTGACGATCCTGGCGTTGGGGCCGTCAGGGTCGGTGACGGTGACCGACAACGTGCAGGCGTCGGGGCAGTCCAACGGGCACGCGGTGGTCATGGTCCGCTGATCTGCCGGCTGCTCGGTCAGGCGGTCGGAGGTGCTCCCTGTCCGATTCACGACCCCAGGCTGGCACCTCGGACCGTCGAGGCGCTGCATTGTTAGCCCTCAAGGTCATCGCTGCGCCTCCCGCTCATCACCTCGTGAGTAGCTGACGGAGCCGGGTGGCGATCTCCCCGATGTCGTGATGGCCCGTAGTGATGTCCATCACGAAGCGGTACACCGCGTCGTTCTTTGCTGCTGTGACGGCGATGCCGTTGATCTCCAGGAAGACCCCGACGGCGAGCCAACCGAGTCGCTTGTTGCCATCGACGAGGGCGTGGTTCTTCAGCACCGACTGGAGCAACGCCGCTGCCTTCGACCAGACATCCGGGTAGGCGTCCTCCCCGAACGCAGTGGAGCTGGGACGCGCGGCTGCGGAGCCGAGCAATCCGATGTCGCGGACCTCGACAGGCTCGCCGAGGAGGGTCGCCGCCAGTCGCAGCAGGTCTTCGGTGTCGAGATACTCGATCTCAGAGCTCACTCGCCCAGGCGCTCGAGGGCGTCTGCGTGGGCGACCATGACACGGCGTGCCGCCTCGGCGACGCGGTCCCGGTGGGCGCCGCGGTTCACATACTCCCGGACTGCTCGTCGAGCGGCGTCCTGCATCGAGATGCCTTCAGTCGTGGCCCGCCCGCGCAGCGCTGTCTGCTCGTCTTCCGTCAGTCGCAGGGTCATGGCCATACGTGAAATGGTATCAACCCGATACCAGTTGCGAAGCGGTCAGGTCAGCGCCCGCCGCATGCGGATGTCAGCTTTGGTGCTACTGCCGGTCCGGGGCGTGATCGTCAGGCACCTTCACCCAGCCGTGGTCGGGATCGTGGCGGCGGATGACCCTGGCCGGTGAGCCGACCGCGACGCTGAAGTCGGGGAGGTCCTCGGTGACGACGCTGCCGGCGCCGACCACGACGTGGCGACCGATCGTGACCCCCGGCAGCACCACGACGTTGTGGCCGATCCAGCTCCCATCGCCGATGCGCACGGGTTCCTCGGGCTGGTTCTGCATCGAGATCGGCGTGTCGAGGTCCTCGTATCCGTGGTTCATGTCCGTGATGTGGACATGGTGGCCGGTCCACACGTCGTTGCCGATCTCGATGAGCCGGTGCCCGGTGATGCAGCTGCCCCGCCCGATGAGGCAGCGGTCGCCGATCACGATCACCCGGTCATGCAGGCCCTGGTGGTTCGGACCCCAGCCGGCGGAGAGC
>CAYSCB010000319.1:0-3705 GCA_964429335.1 uncultured Aquihabitans sp. | reverse complement strand
CCTTGGACGTCGAGCCCGCAACCCGAGGACGTGTCGTGGTCGCCCTCTGCGGCATCGCGACCGACCACGAGGACCGACTCTGCCGGGAGTCCGCGGTTGCCTCGCTCGGCTCGATCGGTGACCCTGCCGCGTTGCCCGCCGTGCTGCACGCCTGCGAGGACCGCGGGAACGTCCGGCGTCGGGCGGTGCTCGCGCTGGCAGCCTTCGACGATCCCGCCGCCACGGACGCGCTCGAACGGCTCACCGGCGATCGCGACCTGCAGGTCCGTCAGGCGGCAGAGGAGCTGCTGGCCATCGAGTCGGGTGAGGCGACCTGACGGCGTGGTGATCAGCGCCCGACGGCGACGAGCTGCGCGGTGGCGTTGCCCACGAAGTCCGACAGCGGACCGGGGACCACGCCCAGCAACATCACCCCGATCACGCAGATCGCGAGCGCGATGCCGGCGGGCACCGGGATCCGCAGACGTGGCGGTTCGTCACCCACGGGGTCGCCGAAGTACATGACCGCCACGATCTTCAGGTACATGTACGCCGAGATGACCGCCGTCAGCATCGCGATCACGCACAGCGCCGCTGCGCCGGCGAAGTCGCTGTCGAGCGCGGCGGAGATCACGTAGAACTTCGACAGGAACCCGACCGTCAGCGGCACGCCGGCCTGACCCAGCAGGAGCACGGCGAACACCAGCGCCAGCCCCGGTCGCACCTTGGACAGCCCCCGGTAGTCGTCGAGGCTGTGATGCCCGTCGCCGGTGCGACCGACCACGGTCGTGACGCCGAAGCTGCCGGCGGCCATGAACGTGTAGGCGATCAGGTAGAACAACGCCGCGGAGTTGCCCTCCGGTGTCGCCGCCATCACGCCGAGCAGCACGAATCCGGCGTGGTTGATCGACGAGTAGGCGAGCATCCGCTTCACGTTGGACTGGGAGATCGCGAACAGGGCTCCGACGACGAGTGTCAGGACCGTGACCGCGTACATCAACGGGCGCCACTCGTCGACGTAGGTCGGGCCGAGCGCCAGCACGAACACCCGGATCAACCCGGCGAACGCGGCGGTCTTGATCGCGGTCGCCATGAACGCCGACACCGGCGACGGTGACCCCTGGTACACGTCAGGCGCCCAGAAGTGGAACGGCACCGCCGCGATCTTGAACCCGAAGCCGACGAGCATGAACGCGATCCCGCCCAGCAGCAGCCCGTTGTGGCTCAGGACGTGGCCGGAGAGGTACGTCTGGATCTTGGAGAGGTTCGTGGAACCCGTCGCGCCGTAGGTGAGCGCGATCCCGTACAGCAGGAACGCCGAGGCGAACGCTCCCATGATCAAGTACTTGAACCCGGCCTCCTGCGAGGAGATCCGCCGGGTGTGCATCGCGGCGAGCACGTACACCGCCACCGACATGATCTCGAGGCCGAGGAACACGACGATGAGGTCGTTGGCCGTCGCCATCGTCACCGCTCCCGACGCCGAGAGCATCATGAGCACGTACCACTCCGGTCCCTCCAACCGCTCACGTCGCACGTAGTCGGCGAGCAGCAGGGCTCCGAGGATCACAGCGAGGCAGATGTTGACGGTGATCCCGAGCGAGAAGCCGTCGAGGCCGACGGCACCCCCCATCGCGGTCTCCGGACCGGTGTCCTGGACGCGCTGCCACAACGGCACGGTCGCCGCGATCGAGCCGAGCGCGACGAGGATCGTCCACACGACGTGGAACCACGGGGCCAGCCGACCACGCAGCAGCGACACCACGGTCAGCAGCAGGATCCCGCCGACCATCAACACCAGGTTCGGCGCGATTGCGGTCCAGTCGACGTGCGGCGTGGCGAGCGGTTGCTCCGCTGCGGTCAGCGCTGCACCCAGCGCGGCGGCGATCATGATCCGTGCCCCGTGGAACGTCCGGTCCCCGTGTCGGACCCGTCGCCAGCTTCGGCCGATCCGTCGGCAGGCGTGCGATCGCCGCTCGCATCGGGTGGGTGGACCCTGGCGGAGTCCGAGTGCTCGGCGACGTGGACCACCAGCGCCTTGACCGACGGTTCCATCCGCTCGATCAGCGGTGTCGGGTAGAGGCCGAGGAAGACGATCAGCGCGAGCAGCGGCGCCATCACGAGGAACTCGCCCGGGCGCATGTCGCGCATGGTCGCGTTGGCACCGGTGGCCGGGCCGTGGAAGACCCGCTGGTTGGCCCACAGCAGGTACAGCGCGGCGATGATGATGCCGACCGCCGCGACCACCGCCCACCACCGCGAGCTCTGGAAGGCGCCGAGCAGCGACAGGAACTCGCCCGGGAACCCGTTGAGACCGGGAAGACCGATCGAGGCGAACGTGACGGTCATGAACACCGCTGCGAGCAACGGTGCCGCCTTCTGCATCCCCGACAGCTCCGAGATGAGCCGTGTGTGGCGCCGCTCGTAGATCATGCCGACGAGCAGGAACAGCGCGCCGGTGGTGATGCCGTGGTTGACCATGACCAGCAGGCCTCCGGTGATCCCCTGGACGGTCAACGAGAACGTGCCGAGGATCACGAAGCCGAGGTGCGCGATCGACGAGTACGCGACCAGGCGCTTCAGGTCCTTCTGCATCGCGGCCGCGATCGCCCCGTAGGTGATGCCAGCGACCCCCAGCGTCAGCATCACCGGCGCTGCCCAGGTCGCCGCCTCGGGAAGCAGGTACAGACCGAAGCGCAGGTAGCCATAGGTGCCGAGCTTCAACAGCACCGCTGCGAGGATCACCGACCCGGCCGTGGGCGCGTTGGTGTGCGCGTCAGGCAACCACGTGTGCAGCGGGAACACCGGCACCTTCACCGCGAACGCGATCGCGAAGAACACGAAGATCCACCGACCGGCGGTCGTCGAGATCGCGGGGTCCGTCGCCAACGTGACGATGTCGAACGTGAGCGGCCCGCCGGTCTCGCGCTGGTGCAGCACCGCCAGCGCGATCATCCCGACCAGCAGGAACGCGGACCCGGCCATCGTGTACAGGAAGAACTTCGTCGCCGCGTACATGCGCTCGCCGTGACCCCACCCGGCGATGAGGAAGTACATCGGCACCAGCACGACCTCGAAGAAGATGAAGAACACCAGCATGTCGAGCGCGCTGAACGCACCGACGCAGCCACCCATCAGCACGAGCATCCAGGCGTAGTAGGACTTCTCGTCCTCGTGCGGCTTGGCGCCGAGGATCGCGATCGGGAAGATCACACCGGTCATCACCAGCAGGAACAGCGAGATGCCGTCCACGCCGAGGTGCAGCGACACGCCGAGGTCGGAGATCCACGGCTGGCGGATCACGAACTGGAACCCGGCGTCGTGCCGCCGGAACTGGGTCATCAGGTACAGCGCGACCGCTCCGGAGATCACGCTCGTCAACACCGCGATCGGTCGGCACAGGTCCGAACGCGTCCGGGGGACGAGGCCGATCAGCGCCGCGCCGATGAACGGCACCAGGATCACCGCCGGCAGCAGCGGGAACGACGGCGAAGCGGCCTCGACAGCCAGGAGGGCGCCCATCAGAAGCTCATCCTCGTGATCACGAACACTGCCAGCAGCACCGCACCGACGGCGAAGCCGGCGGCGTAGGTGCGCAGCAGACCGGACTGCATCGGCTTGATCAGACGGGAGACCCCCTCGGTCCCCGCGGCGACGCCCTTGACGGCCCCGTCGACGACACCGGCGTCGAAGTCGGCGACGCCCTGGAACGCGGCTTCGCCCGGA
>CAYSCB010000318.1:0-3712 GCA_964429335.1 uncultured Aquihabitans sp. | reverse complement strand
AGGCGATCCAGGCCGTGCAGAAGCTGCACTACCGACTCGATGGCGACGACCACGAGTCGGTGATCGTGACCGTGCACCCGCCGTTCACCGATCTCCGGTCGATCCAGACGGTGATCGAGGCGGACCGGATGAAGATCGAGCTCGGTGCCCAGAACTGCCACTGGGAGGACCACGGCGCCTACACCGGCGAGGTCTCGCCGTCGATGCTCGCCAAGCTCGACGTCGCGTACGTGATCGTCGGCCATTCGGAGCGGCGCGAGTACTTCGCCGAGACCGACGAGAGCGTGAACCTCAAGGTGAAGGCAGTGCAGGCGGCGGGGATGGTGCCGATCATGTGTTGCGGCGAGACGCTCGAGCAGCGCGAGGCCGGCGAGGCCGAGTCCTGGGTCGAGGGCCAGATCGTCGCGGGATTGGCGGGGCTCGGCGGCGCGGAGGTCGCATCGCTCGTGATCGCCTACGAGCCGATCTGGGCGATCGGCACCGGCAGAACCGCGACGTCGGAGGATGCTCAGGCGATGTGCGCCCACATCCGTGGTGTCGTTCGTGGTGCGTTCGGCGACGACGCTGCCGCGCAGGTGCGGATCCAGTACGGAGGGTCGGTCAAGCCGGGCAACATCGCCGAGCTGATGTCCCAGGCCGACATCGACGGTGCGCTGGTCGGAGGAGCGAGCCTGGAGCCCGACGAGTTCGCGGCCATCGTTCAGTACCGGAACCACTGACCCGATATCCTGGCGAGCCGTGAACATCGTCGACATCGCCCTCTGGGTCGTCCAGGCCGTCCTCGGGGTCCTGCTGATCGTCCTCGTCCTCGTGCACAGCGGCAAGGGGGGCGGCCTGTCGGACATGTTCGGCGGCGGCCTCGGTGCGTCGGCGGCAGGGTCGACGGTGATGGAGAAGAACCTCGACCGCATCACGGTGATCGTGGCGCTGCTGTTCGCGTTCAACACGCTGCTCATGGCGCTCGTGATCGACCCCACCTGATCTGATCGGGCTTCTGGGGATCCGGCATCCGAAGCCCCGAGCGTTCGCCAACCCCGCGTTCGTGTGTGGTTTCGTACCCTGACGCGTCGATCTCACACGCGGACGTCGGGTCGTCGCCGTTCGTGTGTGGTTTCGTAGCCTGACGCGTCGATCTCACACGCGGACGTCGAGTCAGCGGCCGTTTCGGACGGAGTGGGGCGCTGCGCTAGAGTCTCCGGTCGCCCCGCTGACATGTGGGGACCACGTCGGAGTGGCGGAATTGGCAGACGCGCTAGCTTGAGGGGCTAGTGCCCGCAAGGGCGTGGGGGTTCAAGTCCCCCCTCCGACACGCTCTGCACTGCACGTGCAGTGACCACAGCCTGGCTGCGGTCCGGCTGGTACACGATCTCGAGGCCCAGCTCTTGGTAGAGCTGGGACTTCGTCATTGGTGCGGCGGTTCGTAGGACGGTGATGGCGTCTCGGACGCCGGCGATGAGTGCTCGTGCCTGGTCGAGGGTGAGTTGGTCGCCGGTCTGGTTCGCGTTGCCGAGGTCTTGCTCGGCGCGGAGTCGCTCACACGCCTTGGACCTCAGCCATCCAGCCGGCGACCCTGGTACGAGTCGGCGTTCTCCGGGCCGTTGGCTTCCGCCTGGAGCCCACCCGCCGGAACCCGAGGCACTTCACCGTGGCCTTCGACGACCTTGACGCCGGCATCGACGAGCTGCGACGTTGCGAGCACCGCACCTGGGTGAACCCGTATCACGAGGGCTGACCCGAATCGCGGTGCCCCGATGAACGCTCTCGATCTCGTAGCCGACCTCGATGCCCAGGACGACGACGGCCTCGGCTGGTCAACCCTCTCCGATGCCATGCGCCCGAGCGGGTGCGGCCGGGCACGATGCTGCTCGCCGGCAACAGCCAGGCCCAGGCCGTGGTGCGGGTCGTAGCCGTCGACGAGGACGGTCAGATCCACTTCTCGATCCTGCCCGGCTCGGTCGCGAAGAACTGTCACCTGCTCCACCGAACGGTGGCCTGAGGGCTTCTCCAGTTCTCTGCAGTGCCAGCCGCTACGGGACCACACTGACCGGTGCGGGCCGGTAGGTCCAGTCTGCGGAACCCCACTCGGCGCACTACGAGGTACAGGACGAGACGATGGGGCACTCTGACCACCTCGATCACAACCCCAGGGTCGCTGACAGGTAGGGCGGACCTCCGGAGATTCCGTGTAGGTAGTGGGCGTGTCGCCCATCCGACACCACGAGCCCCATACCAGCGGGGGGACGGAGGCCGACCTCGTCGAGGTTGATCCAGAAGTGCTCTGCGAGTTCGCAACGAGCTTCGATCTGCTACGTCTGCTGGTTCTGGTCAGTCGATCGATCCGCGCTCGACGATCCAGTCGGTTGGTTGTCCGGTGGCGGCTGAGATGTGGTCGAAGTCGGCGTCGTAGTGCAGGATCGTGAGCGAGTTCGCTTCGGCGACCGCCGCCACGATCAGGTCGGGGATCTTGCGGCCCTTGAGCCCTCCGGCAGCAAGTCGACGTTGGATCTGCAGTGCTCGATCAAGGTGATGAGCTTCGACGTCGATTCGCCGGAATGCCGCGAGGGCGAGGAGAAGGTCGTCCCATTCCTCCGCGTTGCGCGCCGAGAAGCCGATCTCGAGGTCGGTCATGGAGGTGCGCGCGAGTCCGGATGCGTCGAGTTCCTCGATCCTCTGGCGGACCAACGGCGAGCGCAGTCTGGTCAGAATGCTCGTGTCGAGCAGGAACATCAGCGCCACGCTGTGGAACGGTCGTCGAGATCTGCGTGCGCGAGTACGGACAGCGCATTCGCGAGTTGGGTCTTGCGCTGATGTGCTGCGTGGCGCAGCGCTTCGTTCACGGTGTCCTTGATGGTGCGGGTGCCGAGTTGGGCGCGTGCCGCTTCGAGCGCGTTGTCGTCGACATCGATCAATCGCTTGGTCACGAAGGGAGTATATACTGCTGGATCGATACGATATATTTCCTTGGGTTCACGCTGGACCGAGAGGCGGTTCTCGACGCGAGTGAGGGTGGGACCACTGCGCGGCGGGGTGACTCCAGTCTGGCCTGCCCCCTGGTTTCCTCGGGGTGTCTTGAGGTGGGACAATCCCGCCAGGTAGCGGTTCGTGACCGGTCGGCTCGGTGCGGATCGGCAGCGACCTTGCGGGGGGCGTGGCGCATGGCGCTGGATCGCCCGCCGTATTCCGGGTCGAGCATGTCGAACTCGCGGTGCGGAGGCTGCCCTGGTCGGTCCCAGTCGTCGGCGACGTGGTCATGGCCGGTTGCCGACCAGGGCGGCATCGGACATTCCCGCGAGGACGGCATTGGCTGCATCGCCGAGCGCTGCGAGCTGAGCCTGGGTGAGGGTCTCGCCCAGTAGGTCCTGAACCGCCTCGATGTAGGCCGGTTCGGCCTCGGCCATCGCCTCCCGAGCTCGGGCGGTCGGCCCCACGTGCGCACCTCTTCCATCGTCGGGGCAGCGGGTCTTGTCCAGCAGGCCGCGCTCGGTCATGCGGCTGACCTGATGGGACACCCGGCTCTTCTCCCAGCCGAGCGCATCGACCAGCTCGAACAGCCGCATCCGCCCGGCGGGATGGGTGCTGAGCGCGGCCAGGACCTTGTAGTCGGTGCACGACAGCTGCGATCCGGAGCCCAGACGGCGGCCCAACTCGGCCTCGACATGCTCGTACATCGACTGGACGGCCTCCCAGACCACCCACGCCGGTTCGTCGGTCA
>CAYSCB010000317.1:0-3720 GCA_964429335.1 uncultured Aquihabitans sp. | reverse complement strand
GGCGCCGGGTGGTGGCGCCGGGTGCGCGGACAGCGCTCCTAAGCTACCGACCCCATGACGGTCCCAGCCCAGCGGCACATCTCCCGGCGTCGATCCCACGACGCCGTTCGCCGGTGAGCGCCCCAAGCGCCGTCCGCCCCACCCGCATCCGGCTCCGCCCGTGGCAGTCCGAGGCGCTGGAGCGGTTCGCGAACTGCCGCCGTCCGGACTTCCTCGCGGTCGCCACCCCCGGTGCCGGCAAGACGACGTTCGCTCTGACCGCAGCGACCCAGGACCTGGCCGACAATCCGGGTCGGCGGTTGGTCGTCGTCGCGCCGACCGAGCACCTCAAGCACCAGTGGTCCCGAGCGGCGCTGCGCTTCGGCCTGCACCTCGACCCGCAGTGGTCCTCCCGGGACGGTGCGCTCCCGTCGGACATGCACGGGATCGTCACGACCTTTCAGCAGGTCGCCACGTCGTCGCAGGCGCTCGCCGGGCTCTCCCGGGATGCCTTCGTGATCTTCGACGAGATCCACCACGCAGCCGATGACCGGGCATGGGGCACTGCGGTGCTCAGGGCGTTCGAGGGTGCTGCGAAGCGGTTGTCGCTGTCAGGGACCCCGTTCCGCTCCGACACGTCCGCGATCCCGTTCGTCGCGTACCACCTCGACGAGGCCCGAGCGGACTTCGAGTACGGCTACGGCGAGGCACTGGCTGATCGTGGGGTCGTCCGGCCCGTCTACTTCCCCCGGATCAACGGGTTCATGGAGTGGGTCGCCCCCGACGGCGAGGTGCTCGCGGCGACCTTCGATGACGAGTTGGGCCGCGAACGGGCCAACCAGCGGCTCCGCACCGCGCTGTCGCTCGACGGCCAGTGGCTCCCGGTCGTGCTCGACCAGGCCCACGGCCGGCTCGTCGAGCTGCGCCGTCACCACCCGTCCGCCGCCGGGCTCGTGATCGCGATGGACCAGGCACACGCACAGGACATCGCCGGTGTGCTGCGCGAGCGTCACGGTGTGCAGGCCGTCGTCGCCACCTCCGACGACCCGGACGCGTCGGCGAAGATCGCTGCGTTCACCGCGTCGGACGACCCGTGGATCGTGGCGGTGCGCATGGTGTCCGAGGGCGTCGACCTGCCCCGGCTGCGCATCGCCGTGTTCGCCACCATGACCACCACCGAGCTGTTCTTCCGCCAGGCGGTCGGACGCGTGGTGCGCTGGACGCCGGGGCTGCACGGCCCGGGCGCCCGCACTCAGCCGGCCTGGTTCTTCCTGCCCGATGACCCGCGGTTGCGCCGCTACTCGGCCGAGCTCGCCGAGTCGCGCCGGCACTCGCTGCGCAAGCGGCAGGGGAGCGAGGAGGATCCGCTGTCGGCGGAGCCGGACGACGTCGCGGATGCCCTCGGCGATGATCCGTTCGGCGACGACGAGCAGATGAGCCTCTTCTCGGTGATCGGCGCGGTGGCGATCGACGCCGACGCGACCACCGCCGAGGTCGGTGCGGCAGCAGCCCATGGGCTCGGCGTGTTCGACGACGACCCGGACGATCCCGGCGTGGGCCGCGAGCCCGATGGCGTCGAGGTGGTGCTGCTCCCACCGCCCCTGCCCGGCGGCGGCCACGTGGACCTCGCTCATGCTGTCGTCGGTGATCCGGCATCGGATCCGGTTTCCTCCATGACCCAGCGGGAACGCAAGACGCGTCTGCGGGACCTCAACGCGGACATCGCCGCGGAGCTCGTGCGGTCGACCGGTTGGGGCTACGTCCAGGTGCAGAACGAGCTGAACCGGCTCACCGGTATCCGTCGGGTGTCAGAAGCCACGCTCGTACAGCTGGAGGCACGGCTCGACCACGGCCGTTCCTGGCTGCGCCGCGCCGGCTGACGACGGGTCCCTACGGGACGATCCGGCCCTGCAACGCCTGAGCTGTCCAGATGACGAGACCGACCGAACCGACGCTCGCGACCAGCAGCTCCTTCCAGCGGCGGTCCGACCACTGGGCGAGCGCGATCACGAGCGGCACCGCGAGCAGTCCGTAGCGGCCGATGGAGTCGATCGTCTGTGCGGCGAGCGCGACCGTGAGGGTGGCGGTGCTGAACAGGATCCACGACAGGGGTTGGCGCCGTCGGATCGACACGCCGAGCAGCACGCACCACAGCACGACGAACGGGACGAGGTCGACCTCGGTGTCGTGGAACAGGCCCCAGACCGATTCTCCGGCCCGGATGACCGGGTTGCGGAACGGCCCGCGGATCGGGCGTTGCTCACGCCACGGGGCGAGCCAGTCGCCGGTCGCCCGTCCGATCTCGGCGACCGACGCAACCAGCCCGACCGGAGCGGCGAGGAGCGCGGCCAGGGCGGGGACCGGTCGGGGGCGGGGTCGGGCGGTCAGCACCTCGACGAGGATCGGAACGCCGAGCAGCAGCCCCGTTGGGCGCAGCGCGGCGGCGAGTAGAGCGAAGAGCGCTACCCACCACCACCGGCGGCGGTGCAGGAACAGCAACGTCGCTGCGGTGAAGCAGAGCGAGAGGCCCTCGGTGTAGGGCCAGACGAACGCGATCGCGGCTGGGATGACGGCGATCATCCACGCGGCCCGCAGACCGACCCTGTCCGCCTCCGCCCCACCCCACCGTTCCGCCAGGACATCGCGTGCGAGCTGTGCGAGCACAACGGCGCCGACGAGCGCGGCGACGTTGCCGATGACGACCAACGCCACGTCGACTCGTCCGCCGAACAGCGGCGAGAGCCAGCGACCGAGGAGCGGGTACAGGGGGAAGAACCTCCGACCGTCCGCGGCCACGGCGTCGTAGCCGTGACGGCCGATCGTGACGTAGAAGAACGAGTCCCATGACAACAGGCCCTGGGGCAGCGGGAAGTCGTGCTTCGCCGCGAGCGTCGGATCGGGCGTCAACAGGTGCGCGACCCAGAAGCCGGCCGCGACGCACAGCCGCGCCCACACCCAGGCGAGGAGGGCGACCGCCGCGCTGCGGCGCAGTGCCGGTGGGAGCTCGATCCGTCCGCCCATCGTCGACCGGTCCGTCCCCGGTCAGGGTGCCGGGAACTCGAGGAGCTGGATGCCGGGCTCGTCCTCGTTGCGGTCGTCGGGGGCGACGAGCACCCGGGGAGCGCCGCGGGCCACGGTGAGGGCGGCCTGGATGCCTTCGCACTTGCCCTCGAGGGTCTTGTAGTTCTCCGTCACGGCGTACAGCAGCGTCCGCCCCTCCGCCCGTCCGACGATCCGTCGGGCGACCTCGTCGGGGTCGATCGCCGCGTTGCGCTCCGCGTAGTCGACCCAGTCGACGAACCGAGGGTCGTCCAGGCGTGGTGCGGCGACCACGTCGACCCGGTCGGTGACGTCGCTGTCGACCAGCGCCCGTTGCACCGACGGACCGTTCTGGTCCGGGCAGGTGACGAGCAACGGCGGTCGGCTCCCGGCCGGTGCCTGGGCGAGGAGCTCAACGACCCGGTCGCCGACCTCGCCGGCCTGGGTCCGCACCCGCGTCACCTCGGCGGCGACCCCGACGCTGAACCCGGCGATCACCACGACGGCGACGATCCGCCGCCACGCGTCGTTGCCGATCGTCGTCAGACCCATCGCGATGATCAGCACCACGAGCGGCACCACGACCGCCAGGTAGCGGGTGCTGAACGCGGCACGGGCGGTGAAGCTCACCGCCCAGGCGACCGCGAGCGTCACGGCCACGACGAGGCCCTCGCGTCGCGCCGTGGGGCGGACCCGCCATCC
>CAYSCB010000316.1:0-3725 GCA_964429335.1 uncultured Aquihabitans sp. | reverse complement strand
CTGGTCGCCAGCGCCGACATCGTGGTCTGCTCCGACGACGTCACGTTCGCGTTCACCGAGGCCCGGCTCGGTGTGGCTCCGGCGATCATCAGCCTCACCGTGCTCCCCCGCATGACCAGCCGTGCCGCAGCCGACACCTTCCTCACCGGACGGACCTTCGACGCTACCGAAGCCGTGGCGATGGGCCTGGTCACACGCTGCGTGCCGGCCGACGAGCTCGACGCGGAGGTCGCCCGAGTCTGCGACGACCTGCGCCTGGCCCACCCCCAGGGGCTCGCCGAGACCAAGTCGCTGCTCGCCCGCGACCTCGTCACCCGCATCGACGCCGACGGCGAGGACATGGCTGCGCTCAGCGCCCGGCTGTTCGCGAGCGACGGCGCCCGCGAGGCCATCACCGCGTTCCTGCAACGGCGATAGGGGACACCACCCCGTTGCCGATGTCGGTGTCGACCCGTACGCTGAGGGCGCGTCGTCGACGAGGAGGCCCTCCAGGAGATGTTGTCCTTCTTCCCCGCACGAGATGTGGAAGAACCGGTCTCCAAGGAGTTCCTACGCGCCGAGATCGCGGACCTCCGCACCGAGCTCAAGAGCGACATCGCGGACCTCCGCACCGAGCTCAAGGGCGACATGGCCAACCTCGAGAACCGCATCCTCGATCGGATGGATCAGCGGTTCAAGATGCTCTTCACCCTCACCATCGGAGCGAACGTCGCCACCGTGCTCACCGTCGCCACGGTGATCTTCGCAGCGATCAAGCTCTGACTGAGGCCGGCGGAGGGACCGAGCCGTCCGCTACTCACAACTGCGTCGGTGACCGGTCCGTGAGATGAAGCGCATCGTTGCCCTCGTGGATCTGCCCTGCCGCCCAGTTGGCCCACTCGGCGATGGTGGCCGCGACCCGGAGCCCCTGCTCGAGGACGAGGCGACCCATGAGGTCGCTGCGCGTGTCGTCCCAGGGAACGGCGACGTCGAGGGCGTCGAGACGTTGGTGGATCTCACGCGCCCGCGCGGCAGCATCGAGGAGGAACCGCTCCGCCTCCTCATCGGGCAACGTCCAGAGGAAGAAGACCCGTAGCAGCAACTCGTTGCGCTGCGTCCGCTCCGGTAGCGGGCTGGTGAGCCAGCGTTCGAGCTCCGCCCGACCGTCGGCTGTGATCTCGTACTCCTTGCGACCGCGGGCCCCCTCGTCGCCGGCCTCGACCCAACCCGCTGCCGCCATCTTCTGCAGCTCCGGGTAGATCTGGCTGTGACGGGCCGACCACACGTTGGCGAGCGAGAGGTCGAACTGCTTGGTGAGCTCGTACCCACTCGCCGGACCTCCCGCGAGGAGCCCGAGGATCGCGTGACGCAGACTCATGCGGAAATTCTGACATGTCACTCTTGACATGTCCATCGCGACTGGTCGATGATCTGACATGTCGAACTTGACATGTCCATGCAGGAAGGATCTGCCATGACCGCAGCGATCGAGGTGTCGCACCTCAGCAAGTCCTATGGAACCTTCGCCGCCGTCCGCGACGTCTCGTTCTCCGTGGCTCCCGGTGAGGTGTTCTGCCTCCTCGGTCCGAACGGCGCCGGCAAGACGACGACCACCGAGATCCTGGAGGGCTACCGGGAACGATCCGGCGGCGACGTCTCCGTCCTCGGCTTCGATCCCGCCACCGGTGGCCGGGCGTTCCGGGAACGCATCGGCATCGTCCTGCAGGAGTGCGGAGTGCAGGACGACCTCACCGTTGCCGAGGTCATCGACATGTACGCCAGCTACGCGCCGCGACGCATGAGCACCGACGACGTGGTCCGCCTCGTCGAGCTCGACGCCAAGACCACCGAGCGGGTCCGTCGGCTCTCGGGCGGTCAGCGCCGACGCCTCGACGTCGCGCTCGCCGTCGTCGGGCTCCCCGACGTGATCTTCCTCGACGAACCCACGACCGGCTTCGACCCGGCGGCCCGACGTCACAGCTGGGCGATGATCCGCTCCCTCGCCGACCTCGGGGCCACCGTGCTGCTCACCACGCACTTCATGGACGAGGCGCAGGCGCTCGCGGACCGGATCGCCGTCGTCGCCGGCGGAGAGGTCGTCGCTGCAGGAACACCCGACGACCTCGGCGGACGCGACCGGGCCGAGACCACCATCGCCGCGACCGTCCCACACGGGTCGTCCCCGCCACCGGTGTCCGGGTCGCTCCCCATCGCCGTCGATGCAGGCGCTGCCGAGGACCGGTGGACGCTCCGATGCCCGGCGGCCGACGCCACCGCGGTGCTGAACCGGCTCACCAGCTGGGCACTGGATGCCGGCGTCGATCTCGGGTCCCTGAGCGTCAGCCAACCGACGTTGGAGGACGTCTACCTCTCCCTCACCCAGGACCGACCCGATCCCCGCACCGACCACACCGCCGCCACGACCGTTCGAGAGGCAATCCGATGAACGCCACCCCGATGACCGCCGACCCCACCTTCAACGGCCTCACCACCTCGTCCGACGTCGACTCCGGGACCCTCCACCGCCCCGGGGACCTGCGCCTCGTGCTGTCACAGATCCGCTTCGAGCAACGGGCGTTCTGGCGCAACCGCAGCCGGGCGTTCTTCTCGATCGGCTTCCCGCTCGTGTTCCTCGTCGTGTTCAACGCCATCAACGGCAACCACCACATCAGCGAGCTCGGCGGCATCTCCTACGCGACGTGGTTCGTGCCCGGGATCCTCGCCTACGGCCTGATCATGGCGACGTTCATGAACATCGCTGTATCCACCGCGATCGCCCGTGACACCGGTGTCCTCAAGCGGATCCGGGGCACGGCGCTCCCACCCTGGATCTTCATCACCGCGCGCATCGGCAGCACCCTCGTCACCGCGGCCGTGCTCGTCGGCGTGACCCTCGCCCTGGGGGTGGGAGCCTACGGGGTCGTGATCCGGACCTCGACGCTCCCGGGCCTCGTGCTCACCCTCGTCGTCGGCACGATCTGCTTCACGTCGCTCGGCCTCGCGATCACCTGCGCCATCCCCAACGCCGATGCCGCACCGGCGATCGTGAACCTGCTCATCCTGCCGCTCACGTTCATCTCCGGCATCTGGATGGTGATGTCCGGTGCGCCGGCCTGGCTGGACACCACGGCGAAGATCTTCCCCGTCCGGGCGCTGGCCCACGGCCTGCAGCTCGCCTTCGACCCAGCGACCACCGGGATGGGGATCTACTGGCGTGGGCTCGCGGTCCTCGCCGCCTGGGCGGTCGGCGGGCTCGTCGTCTGCCTCCGCTGGTTCCGCTGGGAACCGAAGCGCTGAGGCCGCCGTCGACCGAACCGACCGGAGGACTGTCCGGGGTGATCGGTAACGTCGCGGCCACATGGCCAACTCACCCCGTCCGCTGACCCTGAGCGACCCCCACCTGCTCATGGGCTACGACCCCCGCTCCGTCGAGCGGGGGATCCGCTACGCGGCCGAAGGCAGGGTCGAGATCGTCGACGCCGGTCCCGGCTGGGTCACCGGTGAGGTGCAGGGCACCGATGTGGAACCGTACGTCGTCGACGTCGACTGGATCGACGGTCCGCGCGGGGCGTCGATCGGAGACGACTGCAGCTGCCCGCTCGGCGGCGACTGCAAGCACGCCGTGGCGCTCATCGTGACCGTCGCCAGGGGCAACAGCGCGGCGTGGGCCCGGGCCGGCGCCGCCCGCTCCTCGTCGCGCGCCATCCCGACGGTGCACCCGGACCTGCTCTCCATGCACGAGTCGA
>CAYSCB010000315.1:0-3733 GCA_964429335.1 uncultured Aquihabitans sp. | reverse complement strand
CGTTCGGTCCATCCGGTCAGTCTCGTCGCATGGAACGAACTCCGACGGGACGATTTTGCTGCAGCTGCCGCTGGCAGGGGTCTCAGGTGATGCTATGATGCGCCGGTGCGAACCACCTTGACGCTGGACGAGGACGTAGCTCGCCAGATCGAACGTCGGATGCGTGAGACGAAGACGACCTTCAAGCAGACGGTCAACGACCTGCTGCGTCGGGGGCTCCGGACCGACGAATCGGATCCCACGTTCCACGTCGAGCCGTTCTCGTCTGAGATCAGGCCCGGGCTCGACCTCACGAAGGCCCTCGCTCTGGCGGGTTCGTTGGAGGACGACGAGGTCCTCCGCAAGCTCGAGCTCGGCAAGTGAAGCTCCTCGACGTCAACCTCCTCCTCTATGCGACCAACGATCGGGCGCCGGCTCATGAGCGGGCGCGGCCGTGGTTCGAGGATGTGATGTCCCGTGGGGAGATCGTCGCGATGCCGTGGGCTGTGCTCATGGCGTTCATCCGCCTGACCACCAACCCCCGTGTGCTGGTGACGCCGTTGTCGGCCGCCGACGCGGTCGCCTACATCGCCGGCTGGAGACGACATCCGACGGTCACAATCCCGGAGCCGACCGACCGCCACCTTGACGTGCTCACGCACCTGCTCGAGTCGACCGGGGTCGGCGGCAACCTGGTGAGCGACGCGCACCTCGCGGCGCTGGCCATCGAACACGGTGCGACGTTGTGCTCGGCAGACAACGACTTCGACCGGTTCCCCGGTCTGGACTGGATCAACCCGTTGCAGGTCTGACGACCTCGATGCTCGCGAGGTCGTCGGGGGCGAGCACCGTCCCACCGAAGTACCCGGACGCGATGTCGACCCACTCCTGTGCACCACCCGGCGGCGGTGCCGGGACCATGTGGGTGAGCACGAGCGTGCCGACGCCTGCCCGCTCGGCGGTCTGCGCAGCCTGGATGACCGTCGAGTGGTAGTCGCACACGTCCTGGAGCCGCTGCACCGGGATCTGGCGGATCACGTCGTCGCGGATCACGGTCTGGACGTACGCATCGGCTCCGTCGAGCAGGCGATCGAGGCCGTCGCAGGGAACAGTGTCGCCAGCGATCACGACCGACGCGTCGTCGTGGGTGATCCGGTAGCCGACGGTCGGCGAGACCGGTCGGTGATCGGTCGGCGCAGCGGTGATCGTCACGCCGGCCGTCGACAGCGCGGGCAGATCGACGGCTCCGTCGGAGAGCTCGGTCACCGCGACCTCCGGTCCCCGGTCCAGGTCCGCGTGGTGGGCGAGGCGGTAGCCGATGTCGTCTCGCAGCATGTCGAGGGTGCGATCGACGAGCCCTCGTGTGCCCGGCGGTCCGACGACGGGCAGCGGGGCCGGCAGCATCGACGTGACCCAACGGGAGGTGATCACGTCGTTCAGGTCCGTGGTGTGATCAGAGTGCAGGTGGGTGAGCAGCTGCACGTCGAGTGCAGCCGGGCCGACGCCCGCGGCCGCGAGACGCATCAGCACACCCCGACCGCAGTCGAACAGAAGGTTCAGCCCACCCGCCTGCACGAGGGTGGCGGGCCCCGCCCGATGCGGATCGGGAAGCGGTGAGCCGGTGCCGAGGAGCGTGACGAGCATGTGTCGCACGGTAGCGTCGGGGCATCGACGGACCGGGGGGTTGTCAGGTGCTGGATCGGGAACATCCGAGATGGACTGTGGCGGTCGCGACGCTGCTGCTCGTCGTGTCGACGCTGGTGGCGAGCTGCAGCTCCGACGATTCCGCCTCGACGACGACGACGACCTCGGCCGGCGCTGCTGCGTCCACCAGCACCGTCGCAGGCCCCGCGGCGCTGACCATCCTCGTGTCGAACGACGACGGCGTCGGGGCCGAGGGGATCGACGTGCTCGTGAAGGCATTGCAGGCGATGCCCGCGACCACTGTCGTCGTGTCCGCCCCGGCGGCCAACCAGAGCGGCGCCGGGGGCAAGACCACCGGAGGTCAGCTGACCGCGACGCCGACCACCATGCTCGGCGGCGAGGAGGCCACCGCGGTCGCGGGGACACCGGCGGACTCGGTCGTGTGGGCGCTCGACGGCGGCATCGCGGCCAAACCCCAGCTCGTCGTCACCGGCATCAACTCCGGCCAGAACGTCGGCAGCCTGATCGCCATCTCGGGCACCGTCGGTGCGGCGCGCGCTGCAGCGACACGCGGCATCCCAGCGCTGGCGGTCTCAGCGGGCGTGGACGACACCGCGGGGTACCACGACGCCGCGGGGATGGCGGTCAGGTGGATCGAGCAGCACCGGGCGGACCTGGCAGCGGGCAAGCTCGATGTGACCCCCGCGCAGGTCGCCAACCTCAACGTCCCCAAGTGCAGCGCCGGCTCGGTGCGCGGCCTGCTCGAGGTGCCTGCTGCCACGAACCCGCCGCAGAACCTGGATCCCGTCGACTGCAGCGCCCCGGAGCCGCCGCCGCAGCCGGCCGACGACGTGGCAGCGATCGCATCCGGATGGGCGTCGTTGTCCGAGATCGGCACGTGAACGGGTCGGTCCTCGTCGTGATCGGCCTGGGTGCGGCGGGCCGCTCCGACGCACGATCCGATCGCGTTGGCGACGCCGTCGAGAGGAGGGTGCAGCGATGAACACAGCCGACCTCGGCGACAGCATCGATCGTCCGGAGCTCGATCTGCTCGACGGGTCGTTCTACGTCGACGATCCGTACTCCGCATATGCCTGGATGCGCGAGCACGAACCTGTGTACTGGGACGCTGTCAACGAGCTCTGGGCGCTGACTCGTCACGACGACATCGTCGAGGTCGAGAAGCACAAGGAGCTGTTCATCAACTCCGACACCGTCAAGGGCGGCTACCGGCCGAACATCCCGGCGGATCCGGCGATCATCGGCTTGGACGACCCGCTGCACTCGAAGCGCCGGAACCTCGTCTCACGTCGGTTCACCCCGCGCGCCGTGTCGAGGTGGGAGGACCACGTCCGTGCAACCGTGTCGCAGCTGTTCGACGACGCGCTCGGCCACGGTGGGCCGGTCGAGATCGTCGCCGAGCTCGCGGCGCCGCTCCCGGCGACGATGATCGGACTGCTCCTCGGGTTCCCCTCCGAGATGTTCCCCAAGCTGATGGAGTGGTCGGAGCGGACGATCGCACTCGGCGGCGGGCCGCGTTACCTGAACGACGAGGGCATCACCGCTGCGATGGAGTTCGCTCAGGCGTCGGCCGACCTCTACGCGGAGAAGCAGCGCTGTCCCGCCGACGACGTGATGACCGTCTGGATGCGCGAGCACGAGTGCAAAACGCTGGAGGATCTCGAAACCTACCTGAGCCTGCCGTGGGAGCCGGGCGAGGCGGACTTCACCGCCCTGAGGCGGGCGCATCGCGAGCTCGAGGGCGGGCGCGGCATCCCCATGCTCGACATGGGTGATCCGATCTGCGAGGTCGCGGGCCTGTTCCACATGGAAGACCTGGTCGTGCTTGCCGTTACCGAGACCGACGCAATCATCCGCGCGCTGGACGTGCTCCACGAGCGCAACGTCGAACGCCTCCGCCGAATGCTGCGCGGGCCGGTCAAGGACTGTGCATTCCGCATCTGCGGACCCGAATACGTCACGCCGCCGATTCTGCCGCCGACGCTGTTCGCACGATTCGTCACGCCGTACAACCAGGTCTACTGCCGCATGATGAAAGAGGCCGGCGTATTCCCGCAGCGTCCCGCGCGTCCTCGTGGGCTTTCCGGAA